>DASRUF010000155.1:0-2452 GCA_035655575.1 Bacteroidota bacterium
ATGATGAAGCAGAAATATGAAGAAGCTTCTAAAGAATTTCTTCGTGTTCTTGAAATTACCTCAAAATCGAGGCACGCTGTGGACGCAACTGTTCTTTTTGAGTCGATTGCTGATAATCGATTATCGTCGCAATCGTTACAACGACTGGAAGTTCAAATAAAGCGCCAAGATGTTAGAAATTTACTCACCATAAAGCTAGCGGAAAAATTATACTCAATAGGGGATATTTTTCAAGCTCAAAGATTGTTAGACGAACATCTACCGATAGGGAAAGGAGGTAAATATGAACGTCGAATCCAAGCGCTGCGAGAAAAGTTTTCAAAAGGTTTGAATATTAAAATAGGTGTATTGTTGCCTCTCATGAAAAGATCAACCGATGGAATAGTAAAATCGGTGGCGCAAGATGTTTTAGAAGGTAGTACATTTGCATTGGGTGAGTTTAAAGAGAATGTCGATCCATTTATTAATATTTCGTTGGAAATCCGGGATACCGAGCGCGATGTTGAAATTGCTACGAGCTATATTCATGATTTGACACAGCTAAATGATCTTATTGCAATTATCGGTCCCTTGTTTAGTAATGTTGTAGAAGCTTGTGGTCAAGTTTCAAATCGCGCAAAAGTCCCTCTGATATCACCGACCGCAAACGCTGTTGGATTAGGATCAATTGGCAGGTATGTCTTTCAAGCTACTCCAAACCTTGCTAAACAAGGAAAGGCGATTGCTCAATATGCGGTCAATTTTCTCAAATGTAAAACATTGGCAATGTTGGCACCAGATGATTCTAATAGCAAAATCTTAGCTCATTATTTTTCTGAAGAAGTTCAAAATCTGGGTTCAAATGTTTTGGCAGTGGAATTTTACACAAAAGATAGCAGCGATCTCCGTGGACAAATTATGAATATTCGTAAAGCTGGCATGACAAATGAACCACAAATTTCGTTTGAGGGAAATCTATCTGAAAAAGAAATTCTCAAAATGGTAAGAGCAGGGGCTAATGAAAGGAAGGTTGATTCCCTCCGGGCGATAGGGGGAAGGATTGGTGTTTATCAATTGTTCGGTTTAAATGGTAAAAAAATTGCCGACTCATTACGTTTAAAGGTGATCATCCCGGAACATAATGTTGAAAACTTACAGATTCCTCTAACAGCGATCGATGGAATTTTTGTACCATTGGAGAATGCTGATGATATTGGTGTAGTCGGTTCTCAAATGGCATACTATAACATCAAAACACAACTACTCGGTAATGGTGAATGGTATGATTTGAATCAATTAGATGCCAATCGGCGATACATAAATGGAGTAATATTTCCATCGGATAGCTATCTTGATAAAGAGGATTCATCATATATGAAATTTGAACAGTCTTACTTCCGTGCAAAAGGAAAAAAGCCAACATTGAATGTGTTGTTCGGATATGATACAATGAATCTTATCTTGACTCAGATTGCTAATGGGATGACGACCCGAGAAAAATTAGTAAATGCGTTGCGGAGGATACAAAAGTATCCTGGTTTACATTCAAGGTTTACTTTTGACGATGATGGAGTGAACTCAGAAGTGAACATCATTCAATATTTCAATGGAAAAATTCAAAAATCAGCTGAGATAGCGGTCCACTAAAATTCGGAGGTCTGAGATATGGTAAAAGTAGTTAAAAAAATTGCCGAGCCAATATTTTACACAACCAAGATTACTGAATGGCCCAAAGAGGAACGACCGAGAGAAAAACTAATAGCACGTGGTCCACAGGCTCTCAATGAAGCAGAACTCTTGGGAATCCTCATTCGAACAGGTACCGGAAAAGTCACTGCAGTTGATCTTGGACATACGATTCTCAAAGAGTTTAGTTCGTTGAAAAATCTTACGTCAAGATCAGTTCAAGAACTACGACAATTTAAAGGATTAGGCAACGCCAAGGCTGTCACTTTAGTTGCAGCATTCGAATTAGGACGCAGAGCATCGCGCAAAGAAAGGGATGGTGCGCAGATTCGATCTCCTGAAGATGTTGTTCAGCTATACCAAGCTCAGCTCCGAGATCTAAAACATGAAGTATTCCTTGTTCTCTTGCTTGATAGTGCTAATCACTTGCTACGAGAGGTAAAAATTTCGGAGGGGATTCTCAATTCATCTCTTGTCCATCCACGAGAAGTCTTTAAGCCCGCCATTACTGAACCCTCGGCGAGTATCATCCTAATCCATAATCACCCAAGTGGTAATCCTGAGCCGAGTTCGGAGGATATCCAAATAACTCGGCAAATGGTCGAAGCTGGTAAAATCATCGGAATTCCTGTACACGATCATATTATTATTACTGCGCATGCACACACAAGCTTCGTAGAAAGAGGGCTTTTATAAGTATTTCATACAAAAATCGTATTATTTAACAGTAATGCTTGACAAAATGGGTTTAATTTCTTATTTTTCACCCATGGTTATTGAAAATTAT
>DASRUF010000156.1:0-2912 GCA_035655575.1 Bacteroidota bacterium
GTTTTCAAGTTCCCGATACTCTTTTCCATACTCACTTTCAAGGACTCTCGTCGTCTCAACAGGATTGAAGAAAAGTGGAGACTGCTCGAATTGATAGAACACAAACACCATCGCACCCAAAAGGAGAATAAAATATTGCATCGGCACCTTAGCGATGCCGTTGAAAAGGAGTCCTAACCGGCTTTGTGTGATAGATTGTCCTGTCAGGTATCGTTGTACCTGAGATTGATCGCATCCGAAATACGCAAGAGCAACGAATAATCCGCCAATGATTCCCGACCAGAAGTTGTACCGGTTTTCAAGATCAAATGAGAAATCAATGAGGTTCAATTTCCCCATCCCGCCTGCAACATGGAGCGCATCGGTGAATGAGATATCGGACGGCAAGAGATATATTGTCATGAAAAACGCCGCAGCCATGCCGAACATGATGATCAATAACTGTTGAAAGTCAGTCCAATTAACAGACTTCACTCCTCCGGTTGTTGTGTAGATGATGATCATCCCGCCGATGATGGTTGAGGTTAGACGTACATCCCAGCCGAGAATAACCGAGAGGACAATTGATGGCGCATAAATCGTCATGCCTGCGGCGAGTCCGCGCTGTATAAGAAAAATGATACTTGTCAACACTCTTGTTTTGAGATCGAATCGGTGTTCTAAATATTCATACGCCGTGTAAACATTCAGTCGGTGGAAAATCGGAACGGCAGTAATCGAGAGGATAACCATCGCGATCGGGAGCCCAAAGTAAAATTGTACGAAGCGCATACCGTCGACGTAGGCTTGCCCCGGTGTTGAAGTGAACGTAATAGCACTTGCTTGTGTTGCCATGATTGCAAATGCAACCGTGTACCATCGCATCGATTTATCGGCAAGGAAGAATCCTCTAATGTTTCGGGTTCCCCGTCCTTTGTAGAGACCGTAGCCGACTATCGAGGCGAGTGTGAATATTAACACCAGCCAATCAAGTGTTCTCATTCGAAAACTTTTGAAAATATGTAGAAGAGAACAATAAGAAATGCAAGGTTAAGTATCACAATTGTATAGAGACGGTTCCAGGTTTTTAGAATGGGAGGTTGATTGTCAACATCATCATTTGAGTTTCTTGGGATTGCATTCATGGGAAGTCCATTTAATATGTACAATCACTGCAATTTATTTACGCGGCATTCGATCATGTTCACGAATAACTTATATGCGCCCGGGATACCCGCTGGTAGTTGTCGAAAGAATGAATACCCGGAATAGATGTATATCCCTTTCCCGAAAGTTGCGAACAACAGCCCTCCTTTTCTTGGAGGTTCATTGGAGTCATGGCATTCGAGAATGGTCTGGTAAGTGGAATCCCATTCATTAGCGAAGTATAAACCACGCTCTTGGACCCAACCCGAGAAATCATCCTGCGTTATTCTGTTTGGACTGTGAAGAAGCGGATGATCAGCGAGGAGAAAGGTCATCGGAGCGTTTTCATCACTGACACGATCGTTTGAAATTTTAAATGGATAAGGTCCAAGTTGCTCGGTAACCAGCTCACGGGTCACATTATACTGTACGATGAGGGTTCCCCCAGTTTTGACGTACTCTAATAATTTCTTTTGTTGATGCTTTAGCCGAGGACGTGTGTTATATGCGCGAACCCCAGTGATGATTGCATCGTAGTCTGTTAAATTGCTCTCATCTATTTTCTCGTCGGTTAAGATGGTAACTCTATAACCCAATTGTGCCAGATAGATTGGAATTTCGTCACCCGATCCCATGATGTAACCTATGTTTTTTTCTGTTTTACTAATACTTAGTCGCAGTAGTTTTGCTTGTGATGGAGGGAATATTGTTTGAATAGGGATGTGTGGGTATCGTACTGAAATGATGCCATGAGAAAATGTTCCCATTTTCGTTTCGATTTCCGCAATGAGCTGGCTCTCTGTCTGATGTTCAGGTGGAGTAATTATAGTTGAGACGTTGATTTCTTCATCCTTACGTTCCAGTGCAAAGGGTATCAATTCGGGGTTAGCCCTCCATCCGTCAGATAATTTCAATTTTAAAGTTCCAGCTATTTGCCCAGTTCGGTTTTGCAAGGAGATGGCGACTTTTCTTGATCGATTTTCTGGAAAGACGTATACCTTCTCATCGAGTTGGATTGTTACCGGCGGAGTTATTTCAAAGCGTCTGTACAATTCTCCGTCAACACGATCAGTCCATCGATAGAGAATAGGTGTGGAAAAAGCTAAATCTGTTCCTGCTACCTCAACATTGAATGTAACCGAGGGTTGATAGTTTTCAGGCATACCGATGAATGATTGATCGTCCACGCGGAATGCTCCCTTACCAGGATTATCTTTTCCCGAAGGGATGGATTCCCATAACCAGTATGGTTGGCTGATGTTCAAATTTGCTGGAAGAGTGATTGAATTTTCAATGCGTAATGGTTTGCCCTGATGCAAATCCATTAAGAGTGTAGTATCCTTGTTAACAAATTGGTAATTCAATTTTTTTAATGTTAGCGGAAATTGAGAGCGGTTAATAATTGTGGATGAAATTTTAACTGAATCTCCCGGAGGTAAGAAATATTCTGAGGCAATGGCTTCAGTCCATAATCCTAAACATGAGAGAATAACAGTTTGTAGTTCCTGACGCTTGATGTGTATCCAGAATTCATCTTGAATTTTTTCCATCGCGGTGTAGGCGTCAATTAAGAGAGGCAGAACCGCACTGGGGTTTTCAGGTTTGAAGTTCTGATAGGCACGAGTCAGAATAGCACCAATCTTGTCACCACAGACCACCCGAGACCAATTCAAATCAATGCCATCGAAGAGATCATTCTTTGCAGAATCACCTGCTATATGTACAAAATAGTTTAGTGTTTCTCCCCTCTGTCCGGAAGACCCAAAGCCCTGACTTTTATGCATACT
>DASRUF010000157.1:0-5546 GCA_035655575.1 Bacteroidota bacterium
AGAGCTACAAAAGCATAGGTAAAAGCACTGTCATTAAAGGAGAACGTAAAAAGCATAGCATACGCTGCTCCGATTGCCGTTGCGGGAAAACGAACAAATGCTTTTTTTATCGAATCGGAAGCTGTAGGTTCGATCGTCACAATTGCCGTAATGACAGCAAACGTTGCGGGCCAATTCAGCAGATGGCAAATGAAGGTAGTCACAAAAACAGCAATACCCGTTTTTACGATCCTACCTCCCATAAAAACAAACATTTTAGGTAACTTCATTAAAATCTTCTTTCTATATTAATATACTAACAAGTATACCCCTTTTTTAATGGTCTGCTCAAATTTCTTAAACTACCCTCCATTTCACGAAAACTTCTCAATTAAGCAGAAAACTCCTTGACTAATTACGTAACCGTATTCCTTTACTAAATAATCACTGTACTTGAACGAAAGAAGGGTACGAGAAAAACGTGATTACAATCAATCTTATTATTCCGGGCAAGTACCTGTCGTCTTATGCCTATTTCCTTCTTGTATTACCGCCCAGGCGTAATTGCATAGTATCCGTAAACTGTAGGTATGGCATTTTTAGGAGGTAATTGGATGAAAAAAAATAAGGCAAAACGGCAAGATAAAGAACTCCCTGAAAGCAAACCGAATTTCCTGATTTTCATTGTAGATGAAGAGCGTTTTCCTACGGCTTATGATAATGAGGAATTAATCGAATGGCAAAAGAAGAATTTGAAAACACAGGATTTACTGCGCCAGAACGGGATGGAATTCCTGAATCATTATATTGGGAGCACCGCCTGTTCCCCAAGCCGAGCTACTTTATATACGGGGCAATATCCATCCCTGCATGGGCTAACCCAGACTACCGGGGGCGCTTCGCCTCCATTTGCACCAAATGTATTTTGGCTTGACCCAAATACGGTTCCCACATTTGGCGATTATTTTCGCAGTGCTGGCTACCAAACATTTTGGAAAGGGAAATGGCACGGTTCGGAAGAAGATATCATGATTCCTGGTACACAAAACGCTTTGCCTAGTTATAACTCTTCAACCGGTGTGCCTAATCCCAAAATAGAAGAAATTTATCTAGAAGCTAATCGTTTAGATGGCTATGGTTTTTCCGGTTGGATTGGTCCAGAACCTCATGGGACAGACCCACATAATTCGGGGGCTTCAGCCAGGATTGGAACCAAAGGACGGGATCAAGTATACGCGGAGGAAGTCGTTGATTTATTGCACTCACTCGAAAAAGAATCCACCAACCAAAAGGACCAACCTTGGCTAATCGTTTCTTCTTTCGTAAATCCTCACGATATTGCGTTGTTTGGCGACCTTACGGCACTCTCTCCATTATTCAATTTTCAAGTAGATCCTTCACTTCCCTTTATTCCACCCGCTCCCACTGCAAATGAATCATTACTAACAAAACCAAGTGCCCATGCGAGCTACCGGGTAACCTATCCTAAAACATTTCAGCCAACAAAGGACAGTCTTTTTTACCGCCAGCTTTACTATTCGCTGCAAAAACAAGTGGATAACGAAATGTTTAAAGTCTTCCAAGCACTGAAGAATTCCAAATTCTATGAAGATACAATCATCATTTTCACTGCTGACCATGGGGATTTACTCGGCGCTCATGGCGGTTTATTTCAAAAGTGGTATAACGCTTATGAAGAATCGATTCATGTTCCATTTATTATTCATTACCCTAAATTATTTTCGGGAAGAAATTCAACAGATATGCTGACAAGCCATGTAGACATTGTGCCTACCCTCCTGGGATTAGCAAACCTCCATGTAGATAAAATTCAAAAAGTGCTGAGTAAAGACCATACAGAAGTCCACCCCTTCGTCGGTCGTGACCTGACTCCTTTACTGTCGGGAGAGAACGACTTTCCCCGCGCGAATGAACCGGTATACTTCATGACGGATGATGATGTGACAAAAGGCTTGAATCAAATCACCTTAGCAGGTCAGCCCTATAATTCAGTTACTCAACCGAACCATATTGAAACTGTTATCGCCAAGATTCAAACCGGGAAAAACAAGAAGTTGGAGCGTTGGAAATTTTCCCGTTACTTCGACAATCCTCAATTTTGGAGTGACCCTGGGGTTGAGGACCAGGTGACTGAGATCGAGAATCAAATTCCCATCGATGAAAGTCTCACAATCTCGATTTCTAAAATAACCTCGAAAACCCAACCTGTCCCCGATCAGTACGAATTGTACAATTTAACCAAAGATCCTTTAGAAAATGAAAACCTTGCCAATCCTTCCTATGCAACCGCTGAGACCAAAAAGATTCAATCATTAATGAACATACTATTGTTCGAACAGTGCCAACAAAAAAGACTTGCCCCGACAAATGGTGAGGTCCCCGGCATGCCGAGTTGCGATAATATATAGGATTTCAATTGCTGAGAACTGAATCAATTAAATAAAAGACAGACGAGCAGAGCGATTGAATCACTTTACTCGACTGTCTTTTTAATTGGAATCCATCATACCTCTTTTTTAATACTATCGATAAAATGTTTTAAAACCCGTGCGGTTAGTCCCCAGATTGTATACTGCTCATAGTCATAAAACCATTCCTCTATAACCCGGGATCTCCATTGGTACTGATTACCGTTCGCAATTTTTTCGTAAGGAAAATCGGTTAATGGCATGGGGTGAACAGGTACCTTATGCACGTATGGCTTATGGTCTAACAGCCACTTGAGCGGTATTGTGAATGTCTCTTTTACCTCATCTTTGTTGAAGGAATAGGTTTGATGATGATCAATGGTCGCTACAAATGGATAGACAACAAATGACGATGTTGGAATAAAAGCACTCATCTGACCCAAAACTTGGATGGCTGAAGGATCAATACCTAACTCTTCATGGGTTTCCCGTATTGCTGCTTCTTCGGGTGATGCATCTGTTGGATCAATTCGTCCACCTGGAAAACTAATATCCCCTGGTTGACGTCTCATTGTAAGTGAACGAACTTCAAAAAGGACATGCCACTCTTCATTCACTTGGACAAGCGGAATCAGAATAGCCGAACGCATCGCTGTCTCCTCACCAATAAATAGAGGTTGATTTTGACTTAGCCCATTCTTAATCTTTTCCAAGAACATGTAATTTCCCCCATCTAATAGTTTCATATACTCCCATGGTATCATGAATAAAAACATGTTGATAAAAAGACGGTGCTAACAATATTATTTTATTCGTTTGTGCATGATAAAACACAAAAATCCCCAGAATCTTAAGCAGATTCTGGGGTATCGGACGAAACTATTAATTCGCCCGCTTTCACATATTTCCTATTCTATTGTTTGAAAGCGTTTTGTTTGAGTCACTGTCATCTTTTTCATTCGAGCAAAACGTTCATCCAGATTGTTTTCAAGCGTCCATTCGTGATGTGTTTCTGCCACCATGACCTTGTCACCTACTGAAACTCCTTCACATTCAAAGTCTACCGATACACTTAGTGTGTGATCAGCATTCTCTTTTACTGTTAAGTTTTTCGGATAATGCCCACTGTCCTTTATTTGAAGAGGAATCGATGCTGCCCATTCATCAAATTTATCCAACGTATCAATTGTTGAAGTGGTGCTTAGGTCCAATTCAAAGTCTTCCGCCAAGAGTTCCTTAAACTTTTCTCCATTGACATCGATTGTCTCCATCAAATAGAGCCAGTAATGCATAAAGGATTTCGCTCTGTTTTCGGCGTATGCAGATGTGAATTGTGGATCTTCAATGGTCCCCGTCGGCTCGATTTTCACGAAGGTGAACAGAGGAAGGTCATGTTCCCTCAGCTGTAGTTTGGTATGATAATGAATCGTATAACTGTAGCGGCTGTTATCGGGGCGAATGTTTTCATAAAGAATGTCCGCATCCAATACAAGTTCATTGTTATCCATAAGCTGCACTTGTGTATTTTTTACGTGATGAGAATTTTGCCAACCTTCAAATTGGCTCAATCGATCTTCCAAACCTTCTTTAACCTTCGACGTTTCCGCCATAGATGCAATCTCGATATCATCAGCCAAAATGTTCAACTGATTCTCAATGCGCGCTTTGTTGAATGGCACTTCATACACCGGGTACCATCGATAATATTGCGTCAGCCAAATGTTCATTTTTTATTGTTTGAAATTTCTCCATACATGATTCTCCTTGTTTACTTAGAGTTTAAGAAGACTGTAGCAGAAACCCCAACTCAACTACAACCCAGTCGAACAAAACAGGACGATTCTCCATCCATCCGGATCTTCGATCGTAATTCCGGCATCTTCCCAATAAGGATTTTCCGCTTTAACTTTTGGATACCCCATCTCCTCCAACCTGCTAGCTACCTTATTAATTAAAACCCAACTTGGTAAATAAAAAACGAGCAAATTGTCATTGGTTGGAGCGGGGCAAGGTGAACCAACTTCATGAGCCGTAAACTCTAGATGAAAACTCGTGTCAGGAAGTCCATACATCACACCATCATATCCATTATGTTGCCAGAACTCACCGACTCTTTGCAGTCCTAATCCTGTTTCATAAAACTCAATGATCTTGTCCATTTGATCTGTCGGTCTTGCGATTCTCATCTGAACCACAGGCATTTCCTTGGACCATGACTTTTTCAACTTCACGGTAAAGGGTAAACTGGAATGCTTCAAAACTTGATAGTTATCTCCCTCTACTTCAACCACAATTGGATGAATCGTAGCTGGTCTATCTGTCGGGTACCAGTTACGCCCTTCTTTCACCAAAACAAAAGTTCCAAGCTCATCCCCATAAAAACGAAAAGTATCAGATTCTTCATGATTCACATTGTGGATAGGTGTTAGGAACTCACTCATGTCTTCAACACTTGCAGAAGGAATTCCGATTTCACAAACATCAACCCACCCCGGAGTAACTTCATCATCAGGAATCTCCCGCTCTAAAATCTCGACAATATTGCCGTCAGGATCATTAAAATACACTTGTTTCCCTTTCCAATACCGACTCAAGTTCCCTTCGGAATCAGGTAAAAAATTCACGTTCCCATCTTTCATTTTCCTGAACATATACTCATAGAAAGAAAGATTAGTTCTTAAAGCAAAATGATATAAATTAGCTTCATCAGTGCTGGATTGCTGAAACGTAATATGTGTATTCCCAGCTCTAACCGTAAAGAAACTTTCCTTTGCTCTTAAGATTGGCATCTCCAAAATTTCAGTATAAAACTGTTTCATTTTCTCAATATTCCCTGTCTCCAACACGAGTCTCAGAATTTTCATTTTCAACACCTCAAGTCAATTGTACAAAACCCCACGACCCAACCATATGTACTATAGGATGAACGAATTCTACTCCTTTAGGATGAACGAAATAAAGTAACCCCTTTTCAAGCTTCATAATAAAAGATGTTTACCTGAAAAAATAACATCACCCTTGGATTGAGTATTTGTCACCTTTCATTCTCTCAAAGTGGTTGCTATACTATATTCATCTATTTATTTCGAGTCTAGAAGGATTGAGGGTGTAATTATGACAAAAGCAAAAACAGCTTCA
>DASRUF010000158.1:0-9379 GCA_035655575.1 Bacteroidota bacterium
GCCAGAGGCTTTGGCCGCCAGATACCGAAGCACTAAGCGAAGGCAGGTCGCTATAGGCTATTAGCTTGAAGTGTCGACTGTAAACTCGTGCGTGGGAAAAAACCTCGGAGCATTCGACAAAGGAGAACCTACCCCAAAGGGATGCCTTTGGCACGAGCGTTTGCGCGTGGGGGCAAACTGCAGACCCGCCTCCTCCTAGGTCGGATTCGGCAGGCTGTGGACTGCGCGTGGGAATTTATCTTTTCAATGCAAAAGACTGGAGAGTTAGTTATCCATAGCTTTAGTGCCTGAAATTACCGTGAAAAACCCCTTACCATGAAACCGATATATCAGCTTTTATTACTCACACTTGCTCTATCGTTCAGTTGTAACCTGGAAGAAGGGCGACTTCTTAACAGAGTGGAGGATGTACTTCCTGGAAACTGGCATATCGAGTCAGTTGAATTACCCGGATATGGTCTTGGTATTACCTATGAGGGAAACACGTTTTACAATGATACTATTTTGTATGATGTTGGAACAATAGAAATCGCTCCTTTTGATATTGAGAAGCTCGACCTCCAGAATCCAAATGCCCCTCCTGTGCCTTGTCTATTAACGATCAAAACGGAAGCATTCCCATATCAAATCAAGCGTCTCTTTATTAGCGGTGATGAAGCCTTCTCCAATTTTGGATATGCGGGTGAAGGAGTCAATATCATTGATACACCCGGAGAGGAATTTATTTGGAGTTCAGACATTTTTGATAACAACTACTATATTGTCATTATTGATGATAACCATATCCGCCTTGAGAAGGGCAATAATCGGGATGGGCATGTTCTTACTCTTGAAAGAATGTGATAAGGAAAGTTTTGGGCCTAGCTGCAAACTGCCACATCGATTACCGATTACCGATTACTGATTACTGATTACTGATTACCGACTGCAGCAATTTTCATGTTAACTATTTCGTTAACTTTGCTCCGATGCCTAGAGAGCTTATCTTCTACAAAGGATATTTTATGACCTTTTATCTGGAACAAACCCCAAAGGTCCAGGAGAAGATTGAATACGTCCTTAAGTTGATCTCTGTGGTTGAAAGGGTTCCTGAGAAGTTCCTCAAACACATAACGGGAACACATGGATTGTATGAAATACGTATTGAGCATTCCAGTGACATCTACCGGGTATTCTGTTTTTTTGATAAGGGTAATTTGATAGTGCTTCTACAGGGGTACAAAAAGAAATCGCAAAAATTATCTACCCAGGAAATCAAAAGAGCAGAAAGGCTCATGGATCAATATTTTAACGACAAAAAATCTGAAAATGAAACGTAAAAAGATATCCAAATCGACAAAGAGTTTCAACGAGCTCCTTGACAAGAAATACGGACGTATTGGCACTAAAAAGAGAGACAAGTTCGAAGAGGAATCCAAAGTTTTTGTGATCAGCGAAACTCTCAAAGCAGCCAGGCTTGAAGCTGAAATGACACAGGAACAACTCGCTGAAAAGATCGGCACAAAAAAAAGTTATATCTCAAGGATTGAGAATGGCAAGGCTGATATTCAGCTCTCTACATTGTTCAGGATCTTTGAGCAAGGACTTGGGCGGCGAATTTTGTTAGAAATCAAGTGAATAAAACAGAATGGTAGTGACAAGTCACGGACTGAAGACCCGCCTCCTCCTGCGTCGGATTCGGGCTGTTGACTGGCACCGAATACGAATACCGATCACCTGATTACCGATTCACCGATCACCGATTCACCGACTACTGATTCACCTAAAGCAAAATGAAGAACATCTTATTATTTGCACTGCTACTATTCCACTTTACTGTATTCTCTCAGACAGCTATTGAGATTCTGACAGGCCTTCAAGCCACATATCGCGAGCTCATTAACTACACCGATCGTGGAACGTATACTACTTTCACGCAGTCGCAATCACCTGACGAGAATCTGCAAGGGAATACTTCATCAGTGTACAAGACATATGAATATCATGTTGCCATCGACAGCAATGAGAATGTTTTTCATTGGATCATTACTGTGGATGCACAAAGCCCAATAGGCTGGGAATACAAGATTTCAGCGGATCAGCAAGAGGGAAGCTACAAACGCTTGTTTGGAAATTATAAATCTGAGCCCAGATCAATTGACATGGCATGCGCTAGCCTCTATGGGGTGGGAGGAGGGATTCTCGACATGGCGGCGGGCCTGATGTTTCCTTACCTGTATGACTCAGTGAATGCGTACATGGCTCCCATGTTCAAATATGACAGCATCAAATATGTGCAGGACACCACACTCAATGGAGATGCATGCCAGGTACTTGAGTTCTTTGACTCATACTATCAAACAGCGGAAATGATCAGGTATCATGAGCATCGACGGGATTCAATTCTCAATCAGCATATCACGCCTCCCGGATTTGCTCCGCCTCATGAACAACCTGGACTGGTAAAACTAAAAGAGAGACTCTTTATCCGTATTGCTGACGGTCTTATTGTCAGAATGGATCGGTTTTCCTTCAGGAAGGACGAGTATGTACTTCACTCTTCCGTGATGATGAATCCGGTAGTGAATGAGGAGGATTTTGAGAAGTATTTGAAGTATTGAGTTGAAAGGCTTGCACCAGCCCCTGACACACTGCCAAAGGTTTATCTGCCTCTGGAAGGCGGCTAACTCGTTCCATAGGAATCCTTCGGACGGGGCCTTCGCTCGCGAGCCGTCGCTGCGGACTGAAGACTGCAGACTGAAGACAACGAAGTACGCGCTGCGCTTGACTTCATTGCAAGCTGCGGACTGATGGGCCAACTATTGATTTCCTTAATAAACCACCAAACCTATAAACCCATAAACCTTTTTCGTATTTTCATGTCTCCTCTCAAGACATACAGATTGAACCCAGTTTAGGAGAGAGGAATTTCTGGTTACAAGGAATGTGAACGAGTGATGATTCAGGTGTATGCCTTATTCGCTTTAACATGCCAAAAATGTGGGATAAATGAAATTGAAGTGTTGTTATACTAAGTTGCAGGCAGTAAGAACCACGAAAACCTAGTAAAATGGAATACTCAGTTATTGTACACCTTTCAACTATTGTGGCAATCATGATTGCTATGGGCTGGTTCGGTGGTTATCTGAACTACCTCCATAATTTTGATACAAGCGATGGAGAAGAGAGAAATAAGGTGACGAAGATCAAATATATTCTACTCGGTATCGGAGCTGCATTTCTCGTACCAGCATTCTTACAAATGATATCAAGTGATTTGGCTACAAGCACGAGTCCAGATGATTACTTAATATTTAGCGGTTTCTGTTTAATAGCAGCTATTTTCTCTCGAAGATTCATCCATACGATTGGTGACAGAATTCTAGAGGCAGCTAAAAACGCAGAAAAATCAGCACATGAAAGTATTCAAAAATCTGAGGATACACAACTCGAACTGACTTCGGCTAAGGAAAGAATAGAAGATGTAAAACTAGCAGTTGATATTAAAAACATCGGAATATCTAAATCGATTCAGGGTGATATTAACCAAAAGCAACTTCTGCTTGATATAGCAAATAGCTATGTTGAACGTACAAGTGTACCGGACTACTCGGAGCGGATTAAAATGAAAGCAGAGTTAGGACGTAGAATGGGTGAAATTATTGTAAGAAATAACTTCAGTAAAGATGAACTATTAAACGAGAATCATTCAGAAGGGATGTTGATGGCAATCGCTTACTCAGTTCAACTTCAACCTTCTGATGATGGGCTTGAGCTATTATCCAAGATTTCGAAATTGACCAATCAACTATATACTCGATATTCTATCTTACTAGCCTATGACACTTTAGCCAGAAACGGACTTATTGATAACAACCAAGTTAGTGATATAATAGCCATTATAAGCAGATTTAGAATCCATGCAGATAAAGCATTACTTCGTAAAATCGATGATACCATTAGTATTTTAAACATAATTATGTAAAGTGAACTATCTACCTGCAACATAGGTTATGCAACATGGCCGCTCAATGGCCACGCGTGAACGCAGCCACTACGATAGACAAAAACGTTAGATGTAAACAAAAGAATTAGTGAATTGGAACTGGATTTAGAAAAAAAAATACAAACTGGCGAATTTCCCAGCATCATCTATAAGTTTAGGCTTTGGGATGACGAGCCAAATGACCACATTATTAGGAAAAGAACAATTAGGCTAGCCAGCCCAAGCGAAATGTTGGCTGATTACCCGGAGGCTTCTCTTCCAGTGGACGAAGCGCTAATTACTGAAGAGAATTTACAAAAGTTTGCTTTGCATACGGCACAACTACAATATCCTCATGAGCATAGGAGCTTTCAAGAAAAGGAAGCTCAACGCCTTAGGAGTATTATGAGGATTGAAGATCCAGAACATAGACGAGAAGCAGAATATCGCGCCAGTCAAAGAAATGATGAAGTGTTAGGCATATTTTGCTCCTCAATCGACTTCGAGGACGTGTATTTATGGCAAACTTTTGCTGGATTAGGCACGGGTTTCGTAGTAGGTTTATACACAAGAAAAATTGTCCTTCATCCATTAATTTCTGGAAGCGCTGGGCTTGTAGAATATTATCCCACAGGGAATCCTCCTAAATTATCACCCTTTAGCTACAATGATCAAGAGAGAACGGCAAAATCATTAACGGAAATATTTAACATTCCAGACAAATATGTAAAAGAAAAGGAATTCAGAATTGCCCGAACAAATAGAAAAAGAGACAATCACGGCAGAATAGCAAAATATGCGGAGCGTGATAGAATAATTCAACTAGGTCAAGATTGCTATAGAGAAATTCTTTTAGGATATGATATTTCAAACTCTGACAAATCTGGCGTGATCGATAGTAGAGATCGAAACTTACCCGGCGTTCCAATCTATTTAACTGAAATAATAAACGACAAAGTAATTAAAAAGCAAGTGCTGTAAGTGCGTGAGCTAACCACGATTGGGGACACCTTTAAGACAACCTTCCGTCTTCACCTGACCGCCCAAATGTGCTAACGATAAATAAACATGATACCGCCCAAACCAGTAATATTTATAAGCTCAACCATTGAAGATATGCCTTCCGAAAGGAAAGCTGCTTATGACGCAGTAACAAAATTAAAGTGCATTCCAAGAATGAGTGAATATACTTTTGAGGCGGTAAGCAAAGGCTCCATTTCTGCTTGCATAGATGAAGTAAAGAGTTCAGATTTTTACATTCTGATAATTGGCGGCAAATTTGGTTGGGAATTGCCCAATGGCAGTTCCATAACTGAATTTGAATTTGACACCGCATTCAAAGAGAGGAAACCGACTTTTGTTTTCAATATGAAAGTTGAAAAGGAAACAAAGCAGGAAATCTTTGAAAAAAAGGTTGGTAATTTATTCTTTTTCAAAACAGTGATAGATGCACAGCACCTGGAATCAGAAATTATCAAATCGCTCAATAAATACTTTGAGGACCTGCAATATCAAAAATCCATTCAAACCGAAGAACTTTTCTCGAACTTGTTGGAAATAGAATTTCCTCAAAATCTTTTTCATGCTGATTTGGATATTGATAGAGCGGAAATAATTCGCAAGTCAAAAGAAACGGAAAGACCACTTGCTTACAAAGCCGAAACCCGTCATGTCATTTATGCCGCATTAAAACAAAATGGGCTGTCGGCAATCAATGATTTTAATTATTCAGAGGGAAAACTCTATACCTTTCAGAATTTACATGATGAAATAAATCCCCTTAGGTCAATAGTTGACTTAGGCACCATAGAAGAGGAAAACGCTTCCGATTTTTATACCACCAACAACGACTACTTAAATATCTTCAAAGGCCTGTTACATCAATGTTTGGTTAGAAAGCTTCTTTCAGTTGGCATCAAGTGGCAACACGAAACGAAGCTCTTTTACTTCATGCCTGTTGAAGAAACTCCTGACAAAAGGGAAATATCATGGCACAGTAAGATAGATGCCACACGAACAGTTTTTGAAGCCACCTACAAAAACAACAAGCCAACGGAAATGTTACATGGAAAACATCTTGCCTTCAGAGAAAGGTTCTTCTTCTTTGAGAACAAATGGTATTTGGGGATCTTTCCAGAGTGGTTTTTCTCTTTTGACGGAGCAAGGAAGAATATTTTTAGTGCGAAGCAAGTCATATATCTCAAAAAGAAGGAGAGAAACAATCAAGTTTTCAATCACCTCAAGTTTATCGTTTACATTCTCAAATATTATTCCCAGGCAAATTTATTCAAGCAGACATACACATATGATGTTTTGAAATTCGGGAACCTTAAAAAACTGTCATCATATCCTTCAATTGACGACAGTATATGGCTTCCGAAAGAAGAAAAAGCATTTGGAGCGCTGCTACTAGATAGAGAACCATCAATCCCTCTTTTCCTTTGATATGAACCATCACTATTTAGAAGAACCTTATTTAATGTTTGGCAAGGACACGCACATTTGTCCAAGGAAAGGAATTGCCAATTACGAAGTCTTTGACATTAAATTTAAAGAACGACGATCAGAAATCATTTTAGGCGCTATTGGACTTGCCGAAAACATTGATCAACTACATATATGGCTTGAAAAATGTTCTGGATTTATTCCAGCTAAAAAAGAAAGCAAGCAACCAAATTTATTCCCGTCGTTTAGCGGATTTAATGAAGCATCAGGTTTTCGCTCAAAAATCATTTACACTGATAATCTTGTTCGAAAAATCAACTCTACCGAGATGAAAAGGATTCTTGCAATCCCTAACAGAAGTGAGAGAATTGAAAAAGCAGTTGAACATTATGCCGAACACATTAAATTCCTTTCTCAGAATCGACAGTTAGACGTTATCATTTGCGTTTTACCCAAGGCGTTTGATAACAAAATCGTGAAAGAGCCTAAAGTAACTCTTGAAGAAACATTAGAAGAAGAAATGAAATTTGAAATAAATTTCAGACGAGCGTTGAAAGCGAAGGCAATGGAATGGCACAAACCAATTCAGATAATAAAAGAAAAAAGTTTTTCTTCTATAAAGGGCTCACAAGATGATGCGACCAAAGCATGGAATTTTTGTACAGCACTTTATTATAAATCAATTCTCACCGTCCCTTGGCGACTTATCAAGGATGAGAATAAGCCATTGACTTGCTATGCAGGCATTAGTTTCTACAGAAGCCGAGATAAAAAATCTACGCAGACAAGTTTAGCACAAGTGTTTGATGAATTGGGCAATGGCGTTATACTTAGAGGCGAACTAGTGGAAGTTGATAAAAACGATTTGAAACCTCACTTATCAGAGACGCAATCCTACACACTTATCAAACAAGCGCTGGAAGAATATCGTTTTGCACTGGAAACATTTCCTGCACGCTTAGTAATTCATAAATCTTCAAATTACAATGAATCTGAGTTAAACGGTTTCACAAAGGCAATTGATGAACTTCGAATTGCATCTGCTGATTTCATTACAATCTATGACAGCACAATTAAATTATTTCGCGATGGATTGTACCCTCCACTAAGAGGAACGTTGATTGAATTGGAGGAAGCGGAATATTTGCTATACACAAGAGGTTCAGTTGAATATTATCAAACATATCCAGGAATGTACATTCCTTCGCCTATCCAAATCAGAATGATTAGAAATGATGAATCACCTTTGACAATTTGCAAAGAGATTCTTGCGCTCACAAAAATGAATTGGAACAACACACAGTTTGATGGAAAATATCCAATCACAATTTCGTGTGCAAGACAAGTTGGAGAAATAATGAAATACTTAACACCAGAACAGAAACCACAACTACGATATGCCTTTTACATGTAGATGGAATATGAAGAAGTGTGATTTTTAAATGAATTGGAATACATATATCCTATGACGGCAAGAAAGTTTTGCTGATTACAAATAACCAGCCATTCGTCACAACTACCAACCTGAAATCTCCCCTACCTCACCACCGTCACATCCCCGACATATCTCAGCACGATCTTATCAATAAACTCAATCTCGGCTACATAGGTAAAGACGCCGGGATTCACACCTTTACCTTTCTCATTCCCATCCCAACCATAGGCGGGATCATTTGGTAAGAAATTCAACGCTTCGTGGACGATACCACCCCAGCGATTGAAAATTGTGAATTGCTTCACCTTGACAATCTGATGTTCATCACCAATGATGTAGAAATTATCATTGGTGCCGTCACCATTCGGAGAAAATACTGTGGGAATGTACAGTTCCCGATCACTATCCACCACAATGTTGAGTTCATCAGTACTCTGGCAACCATTGATGTCCGTTACCGTTGCACTCAACATAGTCGAATAGAACGCATGTACATTGACTTCCAAACAACTCACATCTATACATGCGATGACATTGGTAGGTTCCCAGATTAATGTGTCGATTTGATTCGAAGGAAGATTAATGATTGCCTGCACTGAGCCGCTTTCTCCAAGATCGAGTTCGATGTCAGGCCCGATATCGATCTGGATGGTTGCTGGCTCCACCAGTATAATTGTTGTATCCCATCGACAGCCATTGTCATCTTCCACAACCAGGTCATAGCTGCCTGCTGACAGATTATCATAATCAGTATTGGCACTGAACGGATTATTATTCAAACTAAACACATACGGAGCTTCTCCCCCGATCACCTGGTCAAGATGAATGAATCCATTTTGTTCCCCAAAGCAGGCAGGATCATGACTATTGATGAGAGCATCGGTCGGAGGATCTGTGTTTGCAGTCACTGTGACAGAAGCTGTACTGCTGCAGCCTGTCAGTGTATTCTTAATCGTCAGCACGTACAGGCCCGCCTGATCTATTGATGGGTGCAATGTATTTTCATTTCCATCTGCAAGTATTCCGGGACCCGTCCAGGTGATTTCATATTGCGATCCGAAAGAAGATCCATTTGCATCAAGACTTTGGATGGGATTGATACAATCAATCACCACATTGTCTGTTGCCACTGCCGTTGGAAGCGCATTGATCACGACGGAGACTTCTGTTTCATCATCCGGACAAGCTCCATTCGATTCCAGGATATATTTGAATCTATACGTACCGGGCACCTGGTTATCTGTCTCAAAGGTTCCGCTGGTAGGATTAAAGGCTATGCCTTGCGAAGGCGATAATGAAGTTTCCGTCCATGTTCCATTCGCATCTGCACCGGTGATTAAACCATTAAGGTTTACCAGTTGATCATCACCTGAACAGAACGCAACCGGCTGAGTAGCTACTCCTGCATTAACCGCCGGATCTACATGGACTGTGACTGTGAAGTCAGAAGGGCAACCAGGAGGCGGTTGGTTCAATAAACTAAATTGTAACACATATGTCCCGGTATCGCTTGCGGTTGGATCAAATACATTTCC
>DASRUF010000159.1:0-7962 GCA_035655575.1 Bacteroidota bacterium
GTTTAAACACATGAGTGGCGATTTCAATCCATCCATCTTTGGAAAGGTATTTTCTTTCGGAATCTCACAATCTTGAAATATTAACTCGGAGGTGACAGATGCTCGCAAGGAATGCTTGCCGGTCATCTCAGGAGCGCTGAATCCTTTCGTGCCCTTCTCAACCAAAAAACCATGAATGACACCATTGAGTTTAGCCCAAACAACAGCAACGTCAGCGATTGTACCGTTAGTAATCCACATCTTTGCACCATTGAGTATATAGCGATCACGTTTCTCCTCGGCTCGTGTAATCATCCCCCCAGGATTTGAGCCGTAATCGGGTTCCGTTAGCCCGAAGCACCCAACTTTTTCACCTGATGCAAGTTTTGGAAGCCAATAATCTTTTTGTTGTTCAGAACCAAATGTATAGATGGGGTACATCACGAGGGCACTCTGGACAGAAGCAAAGCTGCGAACCCCACTATCGCCTCGTTCTAACTCCTGCATCACAAGACCGTACGCAACATTATTCATCTCTGCACAACCATAACGAGCCGGTAACGTGGAGCCGAACATGCCAAGTTCTGCCATTTTGGAAATGAGGTTCATAGGAAACGTGCCCGCCCGATTATGTTTTTCAATGATCGGGAGGATATGATCGTCTACGAATTCGCGAACGGTGTTACGGACAAGAATTTCTTCCTCACTAAGAAGAGTTTCAATATTGTAATAATCCACGCCCTGAAATTTTATCATAGGAAGGTTATGATATTATGATAAATCTAAATACAAGAAACGCCCCGTTAAGAATAAAAATCTGGGGCGTATATCGGATAATTATAGCATGAAATTACAAAAATATCGAAGGAAAGTCAAACAACTTATTGACGCTGCTAGATGGTAAAATCAATCTATCGCTATGCCATATTCCTTTATCTTCAGATACAATCCCTTTTCACTTATTCCGAGGGCTTCTGCGGTCTTCTTTCTGTTGCCATCAAAAATCTTCAGCACTTTCTCGATATGGTATTTTTCAACCTCTTCAATCGATAACGACTCAGTGGTTACGTCTGGTTGGCGATCACTCAGATGAAGATCAGTGACATCAATGGTTTGGCCTTGGGAAAGGATGATCGAACCCTCAATGATATGTTCGAGCTCCCGAACATTACCGGGTAAATCGTACATCATGAGGGCATTAATTGCCTGTTCTGTAAGAACTTTCGGTTCTTTCGATGTAGATTTTTTCTTCAAAAAATGATCGACGAGCAGTGGGATGTCTTCTCGGTGATCTCTGAGTGGTGGGACGCGGATTGTGATAACATTTAAACGGTAAAGCAGGTCATCTCGGAATCGTCCTGCTCGTGCCTCTTCCTGAAGGTTTTTATTCGTTGCGGATATGACACGGACATCTGCGCGGAGTTCGTTGGTACCTCCAACACGTCGAAAATCTCCGGTCTCAAGAAAACGGAGCAACTTCGGTTGAATTATCGGACTAATATCACCGACTTCATCGAGAAATAAAGTTCCTCCGTTTGCAACTTCAACAAGCCCAGGTTTGGTTGTATAAGCATCGGTGAAGGCTCCTTTTTCGTGTCCAAACAGTTCACTCTCCAGCAGTGAATTGGGAATCGACGAACAATTGACAGGAACGAATGGACGATTTTTCCGTGGGCTACTCTGATGAATGAGATGTGCAATTAATTCTTTTCCAGTACCACTCGGACCCTGGATGAGAACGATGGAATCACTTACTGCCACACGTTTTGCATTTTCGATGACGTTACAGAGGACTTTGCTCTCGCCGATTATTTCCAATGGACCAGCTTTTCGAAGGAGCTCAGTTTTCAGAAGTTTGTTGTCAATGGCAAGCTTTCTTCGCTCGATCGCGCGCTGAATAGTCTGCTCGATTTGATCAATGTCGTAGGGTTTTCCCAACACTTCATACGCTCCCAACTTTGTTGTCTCAACCGCCATCTTGATATCTGCAAATTGGGAAAGAATGATAACCTGTGAGGAAGGATTATGATCTTGGATGAACTGCAAAACCTCCTTGCCATCGACACGCGGCATTTTCATGTCAAGCAGGACAACGTCGTAGATTGTTTTTTGGATGAGGTTGATGGCATCAACGCCGTCAAAAGCGAGGTCGACAGCGTAAGTTTCACGTTCCTGTAATTCTTCTTTGAGGAGCTTGGTTAATGATGCCTCATCATCAACGATGAGAATTCTGTATGGCTGCGACATCATCGCCTCTTAGAGCCATATCACAAGACGTATGAGCTACTCACTTAAAACACGTTCAATCGTCGTTAGAAGATCGACAAGATCGTAAGGTTTGCTAACAAAGTCTTCTGCGCCGTGCTTTTTGGATTCAATGGCATTCTTCAGATCAGCAAATCCGGTGAGCATAATGATTTTGATTGCGGGGTATTTGGGCTTCACAAATTTCAATACCTCGAAACCGTCAACTTTTGGCATCTTGATATCGAGGAGAATGAGGTCAAATTTTTTGTTCTGCACAATTGAGATCGCCTCGTCTCCATCTGCAGCACTTGAAACCTCATACCCAGCACCTGTTAGTTCGCTGCTTAGAACGGTTCTCAAAGCTTCTTCATCGTCCACAACAAGAATACGACTTTTATCAGCCATAGGTAATTCCTCTTAACGTTGGTGATTTCGAGATGAAATGTTCTTTTTTACGTGAGGCAAGGTAATGAAATCATTTTAAAAAAGCAATAATGAACAGAATTTAATATCCGATCCCAAATGTTCGTCCAAGTCCCCAATATTTAGGGATTTTAGCTCTACTTGGCGAGCCACTTTCTCGAAAAAATTATTGGAACTGGTATGGCGAGATTTCTCGTCAATGGAGGATCATCTTCTGGCTTAAAACTCGCGCTTCTGTTTTAATGTCGGGATGCCGGGATTTGAACCCGGGACCTCCTGCGCCCAAGGCAGGCGCGCTAGCCAAGCTGCGCTACATCCCGAATAATTCTTAGCAAATATAGGAAACTGCGTGTCGAATTGCAATCTTGCTTTTTTCATCTTTTTTACACTCATTGTAGAAGTATGATTATTTCCGAACTTGAGGGTCTCCTTATCGACGCATGACGTTTCTTAACCCACTTGTGTTGATTGGGCTTATCACAGCAGCAATTCCTCTTATCCTCCATCTGCTAAATCTTCGTAAACTTCGAACTATCGAGTTCAGTACCCTCGCATTTTTAAAAGAGCTTCAGCAGACAAAAATCCGAAGACTCAAGCTTCGACAATTACTGTTGCTCATCATCCGCACACTGCTTATCATCATGATCGTCCTCGCTTTTGCCCGACCCGCACTGCGAGGATCTATTCTCGGGAGCATAGGATCTCATGCGCGTTCTACGATCGTTCTCATCCTCGATGATTCCTTTAGTATGATGGCTCATGATCGCAACGGAGAACGATTCAAGCAGGCAAAGGAAGCAACACGAAAAATAATCGATCTCTTAAAAGATGGTGATGAGGCATTTTTAATAAAACTCTCTGATATCCCGAGAGCAACGATCGATCCAGCAACACACGATTTTCATAGTCTTCGCAACATCATCAATGAAGCTCAAGTGACAAGTATTCGTAGGACTATCGAGGAAGCTCTGAAGTTATCAGCACGACTTCTTCAGCAATCAAAAAATGCTAACAAGGAAGTCTATCTGGTATCAGATTTACAGCAGACGCTCTTCTCACACCGATCCGATGGAGATCAATGGACGTTACTTTCTCTCTTCGACATGAATACTAAATTTTTCATCATTGAAATAGGTTCTGAAATCGTTGACAATGTTGGGATCGATTCGGTTGCCGTGCTATCAACAATTTTAGAAAAAGATAAACCTGCAACAGTGTCCGTCTCACTACGCAACTTCAGCGATACAAGAATACAAGATTACGTAGTGAGCGCATTTCTTCAGAACAACCGAGTAGCCCAAAGCAATGTACACATCGAACCTTGGGGATCAGCATCTGTAGTTTTTTCAATCACACCAAAACAATCAGGACACATTAGATCCTCCATCGAACTCGAAAACGATGCAATTGAACATGATAACAAGCGGTATTTTTCTCTCTATCTCCCTGAGCTGATTAACCTCTTAACTCTTTCCGCATCAAAAACCGATCTTCAATTTATCAATCTTGCGCTCGCCACGAATACTGCCGAGACCACACACACATTATTGAAGGTTCAGCATACGACACCTCAAAATTTTTCTCTGGTGGATTTAAGGAAATTCGACGTCATAGTCTCTACTAACATTTTCTCGCTATCAACAAATGATGTCGAGCGAATAAAAAAATTCATCAATGATGGCGGCAGCATTATCCTTTTTCCGGAAGAGGATATTCAACCGGATGG
Organism: Bacteroidota bacterium; assembly: GCA_035655575.1. Classification (GTDB taxonomy): domain Bacteria; phylum Bacteroidota; class Ignavibacteria; order UBA10030; family SZUA-254; genus DASRUF01. The sequence goes on from DASRUF010000159.1 coordinate 4,376, forward strand.
CTCGAATGCTTCGTTACTTAGTACTCTCGGAATTCCGGCTATCCAAAACATTATACGTGCATCGCCTCAAGGTGCCGGCATCACATTCCAAAAGATCGATTTCGATCACCCTCTCTTCTCAACGATGTTCGAAACCGAACAACAGAAGGAACCCCGTAAAGAACGGTTCATCGAATCACCAACAATTCTGAAGTTGCTTCAACGAACTTCGGGAAAACAGGCTCGGACAATAATTACACTAACTGATGGAATGCCGTTTCTTACCGAACACAGTTTTGGAAACGGAAAAATCCTCTTTTTCTCTGTCGCACCTACGCTCTCATGGTCTGATTTTCCGCTGAAAGGATTATTTGCCCCGCTTCTCTATCGATCTATCCTCCATCTAACTTCACAAGGAGAATCGCAGGCTGCTGCCTACGCGGGTGATCAGCCACTTATCAAGGTTCGATCATCAACTTCATATCAGGGACAAAATAAGTTTCGTTTGATCTCCCCTGACAATTCAGAGGAATTATTGCTCCCTAATCAGATAGTAACAAAGAACACTGGATCAAGTCGCTGGATTTCTGTTCCAACCACTTTATTAACAACACTGGGTTACTATGAGATACGTAACGATACTTCAATGATTCAATTGATTTCGGTCAACCCGGATCCACTTGAATCTGATTTAAGAAAAATAACCTCAGAAGGAATGGAAAAATTTTGGAAGCAAATGAATATCGATAATTCGTCCATTCAATTCATCAAAGCAGACGACCATCTTCAGCCAGCAATTCTTCAATCTCGGTTTGGCATTGAGCTATGGAAACACTGTATTGGCTTAGCATTGATGTTAGCACTTCTGGAGATGCTCATTGCTCGTGATAGCAGAAAAGCGACACACATGGAATCAACAGGGTGATGTAACTATTGAATCTCATTGAAACATCCAAACGTGAATCTGCGATTGCCGTCGCAGTGATGACGGGCAGAGCAAAACGAGCGGACATTGAAGAACAGCTCGATGAACTGATACTCCTCGCCGATACTGCGGGGGTAAAAGTTCGTCAGACCATTATCCAGGAACGCGATCGTATTGATCCAGCAACCTTTATCGGCAGTGGTAAGGCAGAAGAAATAGGAAATCTGGTCAGCGAAGAGAAAACTGATGTTGTCATCTTCGATGATGACCTCTCACCGGTGCAACTACGGAACCTCGAAAAATTCATCCAATGCAAAATAATCGACCGCAGCGGTCTAATCCTTGATATCTTTGCCTCACGAGCCAAAACAAAAGAAGCAATGACACAGGTTGAATTAGCACAGCTTCAGTATTTTCTCCCAAGGCTCACCAGGCAATGGACTCATCTTTCAAAACAATATGGGGGCGTTGGGACGAAAGGTCCTGGCGAACAACAAATTGAAACGGATCGTCGTGCAATACGGACGCGTATTTCCCACCTCAGGGAAAAACTGAAACAGATCAGTAAAGAACGAGAAGTCCAGCGAAAAGGAAGAAAAGAACTTCAACGAGTTGCTCTTGTCGGATACACAAATGCGGGGAAATCCACTCTTTTACGATTATTCTCAGGCGCAAATGTTTTAATAGAAAATCGATTGTTTGCCACCCTTGATACAACAGTGAGGCGAGTGTTACTATCCCCGACGAAAACAATTCTTCTCTCCGACACTGTAGGATTCATACGCAAGCTGCCGCCACATCTTATCGCATCGTTCCGAAGCACTCTGGCGGAAACTGCTGAAGCCGATATTCTCCTCCATGTCGTTGATATCAGTCAGCCATCTTTCGATGATCACATTGCAACGGTAAACGAGACACTCGAGAACTTGAATGCCGCGGGAAAACCAACTATTTTCGTATTTAACAAGATCGATGTTCTGAAAGATCGATCAATTATTCCAGAACTATCACGAACATACCAACCTTCTGTTTTTATCTCAGCAGAACGAGGAATAAATATTTCCGATTTAAAAACAAAGCTACTTGAGCTTCTTGAACAGGATTCTACCGAGCAGACAATCACCATGAAACAATCGGATTATCGCACTATCGCGAAACTCCATGAGTTCGCTGAGATCATCAAAGAGGAATACGAAGATAATTCCGTTACAGTCCGATTCAGGGTTAATCAGAAAAATATGGAACGATTGAAAAAGCTGCTTGGGCGTGAGTTAGAAGTTACAAAAGATCACCATAGTTAAAACAGAATAGAGTTTTCAATTGAACCGGGGAAACGAAGAATCGTGGATGGGCGAAAGGGAGAAACGGCGACTTTCTCCGATTCACCGTTTCACCGACTCCCCGATTCACATACCATTGATCATGAACACGATATAAATAAAAGATGCTCAACGTCGCAATAGAAGCAGCCAAGGAAGCCGGTAAATACCTCATTCAGAATCTTGGTAAAGTGCGGGAAATTCAGCAAAAATCTGGACAGGAAAAAAATCTTGTTACCGAGATTGATAAACATTCCGAAGAAATAATCATCGAGATCATCAAAAGGCATTATCCAAACCATGATATCCTCGCTGAGGAAAGCGGCAGCAAGAAAGGTGCACACTCGGATTTCAAATGGATTATCGATCCGTTAGATGGAACGACAAACTACACACATGGTTTTCCCGTTTTCTGTATATCAATTGGTGTAGAGTATAAAGGTGAAATTCTTTTAGGCGTGATTTACGATCCAAATTTTAACGACCTTTTTACTGCCGAAAAAGACAAGGGAGCATTTCTCAACGGAAAAAGGATTTCCGTTTCAAAAGTAGCCGCCCTTAAAGAAAGTTTACTCGTCACGGGTTTTCCCTACAATATCACTGAAAATCCCAATCACGCAATTGAGCATTTCCTGAATTTTTTAATGGAAGCTCAGGGAGTCCGGCGGATGGGTTCCGCGGCAATCGATCTCGCTTATGTCGCAGCAGGACGTTATGAGGGATTCTGGGAAGGCTCGCTCAATCCATGGGATATGGCTGCTGGTGTGCTCATTGTTCAAGAAGCAGGAGGAAAGATTTCAGATTTTGACGGTGGTCCGTTTAGCATTTACAGAAAAGAGATCATTGCGAGTAATGGGTTAGTCCACGATGAGATGATGAAAGTATTGAGGAAAGCAAGTGGATAGGGTAGTAGACGGTCACCAGACCGTCGCCCCACTCTCCTTGCCGTCAGGACTTCCGTCCTGACGGTATAAGTCTCATTCCTACGCTCCGCCCTGTTGTGAGGGAGTTGCACTCCCGAACCAATGCAAAATATCGCATATTATTCTAAGCATTCAACTTGGATAATTGTATGATCATTTAAAAAGTAGTTACGTGCACTCGAATATCTCCAATGCTCTGTTTGGTCAACATATCCTTTCCTGACTGGATTATCGTGAAGATAGTTTAGTTTTTGATGAAAAAACTCTTGTGTTTCAATCGCGATTGGATGAAAACCTTCTTGCCAAACTTTAAAATCATTACCTCGCCCATCCATTTGTGCCGCCTTACGAAAAATGGAAAGAAAAGCAGAACGCTTTTCTTCTATCAACCTATCGGTAATACGCTGGGAAGTAAATCTGTTGAAGTCCCGCATTATATCT
>DASRUF010000160.1:0-3617 GCA_035655575.1 Bacteroidota bacterium
ATTGATTGTAACAGCAACCCATGGTGGGGCAATTCTTTTCTGGGATTCACTACCAACAACCGATAATCAATTGCCAAGTTATACAATCAAACTCTCACAATTTGGAACTTTGAGAAATATTTCGACCGATGGCTCAACATATCTTTTTGTCGGTGATCATAATGCAAAAATAGTCGCTGGACAATCACGATCTGGCACATTTTTCTGGAATACGTTTCCAACACAATCGAATCAATCCTATGATTGGTTTTTTGAAGAATGGATTAAAGGAATAACAACCCAAGACGGTAAGTTGATTGCTGGTGGACTGTCTTCCGTATATATCTGGAATTCATTCCCCACATCATCGAATATCTTACCTAACGTGATACTTCGAAACAATTATTATTCCAATGGCGATGGTCCGGATGTTGTGATTGCTGGTGGAAGAATGTTTGTCAATAATTATAATGGGAACAATGTCCATGTATATGATTCCATTCCAACACAAGCAACGCAACTTCCCAATTTTGCACTCGGTAGTCCCTCGATTGAGTACAACACGTTGGACAGCATCCATTACATTCAAAATCCGGTCGTTGAAAGTGATGGGGAAATTCTCATCGCAACTTCAGATTTTGATCGTTCACTATGGATTTGGAAAACCGTTAATCCAGTAAGTGGTCAAGCTCCCGACGTTAATATCTACCTTAGAGGACCATTAGATCTTGCTCCATGGGATAATGCATTGTTCAACAATAAATTCATTGCTGTCGGAAGAACGAGGGCTGCTGTTTGGGATTTAATTCCTGTCAACGGAGAACCTCCTTCAAAAATATTTAGCAATAACATTGGAAATGCACAACTAACAGATTTAACCGGTGTTGCACTCGATAGTTCATTTCTCTATCTCGGTGAGAGGAACGGTAAAATCTATTTATGGAGAGGGATCCCTACAAGTAATACACAAAATCCAGATACAACATTTACCATCCCTGAGCAACCGTTAAACAAATTGCACAGCGATGGGATTTACCTTACAGCGACAATACAAAACGCCCCCCCATCAATTTATATCTATCGTGTGAGTGATTTGGAATCTGGTAATTATCAACCGTATAAAGTTGTAACGAGAAGCTCACAGCTCCCATTGAATCTTTGTGCAAGTGCTATTGCTTTTAACGGAAGTTTTGCAATTGCAAATACCAATGGACATTCTGTCTTGCTCTGGAAGAATATTGAAGATGCCGGCGATCCAACTAAAGTTATCATCCTTGGGCAGGATTCGTTACAAGCCACAAATCCGGCAATTGGAATAAATAGATTGTTTATGCCCGCTTCTCTTTGTGCATCTAGAAATCACCTTTGGGTGGGTGAATTTAAATTTTCATCTCGAATCCTTCGGTTCAGCTATAACATTCAAAGCAACAAAGATATAGCGGTTAGTGAGGGATGGAATTTAGTTTCAGTTCCTTTGGAGCTAGCTGACATGAACACGAGCATCCTGTTCCCCTCGGCGGTCTCAAAAACATTTGGTTATATTGGTGGATATTATTCCACAACAGTGTTGGAGAATGGAAAAGGATATTGGCTGAAATTCAATTCGCCTGATACGCTTCGTTTCACAGGAAATGTCCTTTCAAGAAATATCCCTATATCAAAAGGGTGGAATATCATCGGAGTGTATAATGAAAATATTCCAACAAATCAGATCACAACGACACCAGCAGACATAATTACGTCACCCTTTTTCGGATACAACAACGGTTACTTTGCAGCAAGTGATTTAGAGACCGGGAAGAGTTATTGGGTAAAAGCTAATAATGATGGAGTCATACAAACGGGAAGCAATGTGAAAAGTAAAATGTATCGATCAATACGCACTAAGAAATAATGAACGATGATAAAAACTTTTTATCTTCTTATGTATCTCGAATCCTCTAGGAAGCTGACCAAATAGTCCCGTCGTCATGCTGAAGATCTTTTATTCAGCATCTGAACGGCGCAAAACAGCGCCGGCTAATCGTAGATTCCGATCAAAAGCGTATCGGAATGACAAACTCGTCTTCTTTTCGGATAGCCTCTTCAAGTTTAAACACTTCGACCAACCGCTACTGCGATAGACCGAATTTCATTCATCAGCTTTTCAAATAATGATGGTGTTAACGATTGCTCCCCGTCGGAAAATGCTTCCGATGGATTTGGATGAACTTCTATCATTAATCCGTCAGCGCCCGCTGCTATAGCTGCTCGGCTCATCGGAATGACAAAATCTTGCTTGCCCGTGCCATGGCTTGGATCAACAATAATCGGTAGGTGCGAGAGCTGTTTTATTGCAGGAATGATGTTGAGATCGAGTGTATTGCGCGTGTATTCCACGAATGTTCGTATGCCTCGTTCGCACAGAATAACCTGATCATTCCCTCCCGCAAGGAGGTACTCGGCACTCATAAGGAATTCATTCAGCGTAGCAGAAAAATTTCTTTTTAAAAGGACGGGCTTGTTTATTTTCGAAAGTGAACGCAACAGATTTGTATTGTGCATATTGCGAGCGCCGACTTGGAGGACGTCTGCATATTCAGCTACAACTTCAACATCGGTAGATTCAACGACTTCAGTCACAATTCTTAAGCCCGTTTTCTCACGTGTCTTTGCCAAAAGTTTTAAACCATCTCTGCCCAATCCTTGGAAAGCATAGGGTGATGTCCTCGGTTTATACGCACCTCCTCGAAGTAAAACTGCACCAGCAGATTTCACTGCTTTCGCAGTGGTCAAAATCTGTTCTTCATTTTCAACTGAACAAGGTCCGGCGATGACGACAATATTTTTCCCTCCAATTTGAATATCACCAACGGATACTATCGTTGGAGCCGTTTTATATTCTCGGCTTACAAGCCGATAAGGTTTAAGAACAGGAACAACTCTTTCCACGTGTGGGAGTAACGAAAGTTGTTCCTTCTTGATCCGACGTTCATCACCGATTACTCCAATAACTGTACGTTCGATCCCACGAGAAACATCGGCTTTAAATCCAAGTTGCTCAATCCGATTTACGACCTGCTGGATATCAGCCTCAGTCGCTGAAGAATCCATAATGAGAATCATAAAATCCTAGTTGCTTACGTGATAATAAAAAACCCCGTCGATCGCTCGGCGGGGCTTACACTGAATTTTTCATGTGCTATAATTTAATAGTCCCAACGTATTAAACGTTACGGTGCAGACTATATTCGAGTTTTATGACACTCAATATTCTTGATTGAGTGTAAAAAGTAACGCTTAGTAATCAGAACTTGCATTTACTTTGCCAACACCATTTTTTTGATCTCAGAAAAACTCGGTGTTGAGAGCTTATAATAATACACCCCGCCGCTCGCATTGTCCGCATCCCATTCGACATCATACGTTCCCGGGTTCAATACGCTGTTTACAAGTGTCTCAACCTCTCGTCCAAGAACGTCGAAAATCTTTAACGATACAAATTCAGATTTTGTGACCTGAAATGATATTGTCGTTGTCGGATTGAATGGATTGGGAAAATTTTGTGCAAGACTAAATTGATCAGGGATTCCTGAGATTGTCTGGCGTACATCAACCGCTCCACCTTTAATACTCATATCATAACCGCTAACCGAGGT
>DASRUF010000161.1:0-6311 GCA_035655575.1 Bacteroidota bacterium
GAAGGGTAAATGGCGATTGCGTTTCTCGGATTCTGCGCGACGGCCCTGGAACATCCCACAATCCAAAAGAATGCGAGCGCCGTTAACATTGAAAAGATACATTGAACCCGTTACAGTTCGAGCCGCGCCATGGAATTCTATATGCATAATTGAAGGGTGTTTAAATGTTCAATGTGTTCATGCTAGATGATGGGATTTACCATGCTCATACTATATTTATATTGCACTATCTTGTTCTCCTTGATCACTTCCGGCGGAACTGAGTTTTAGTTTGTAATGAGTTCTTTCCAATGTCTTGCATATTCGATAAGCGTATGATCAACACGGTAGTGAAGAGAATCTTTTTCAAATGAACCATCTTTCAACTTCTTTCCTGCTTTCATTCCAGTTAGAATTTCGATCCCTTCATTAATCGTCTTGATGGCAAAGATATGAAATTTTCCCTTTCTCACGGACTCGATAACTTCATCGCGAAGCATAAGGTCGTTTTTATTCTGATGGGGAATAAGAACTCCCTGATTGCCATTGAGTCGCCGTGCTTTGCAGATATTGAAAAAACCCTCAATCTTCTGGTTGATACCTCCAATGGGTTGTATCTCGCCTTTCTGATTAACTGAGCCAGTTACTGCTATATCCTGACGGAGTGGAATGTTTGCGAGACTGGAAAGAATAGCGTAGATCTCAGTCGAGGATGCGCTATCTCCATCGACGCCACCGTACGATTGCTCGAATGTAATACTGGCATTCATCGTTAGAGGTTTATTCTGAGCGTACATACTATGCATGTAGCCACTGATGATCAGCACACCTTTATTATGAGTGGGTCCGCTAAGCTGGGCTTCTCGTTCGATGTTGATGATGCCTTGACGCCCGATTGAGGTTTTTGCCGTGATCCGAGACGGCATTCCGAACATGTATTCTCTCATGTCGAGGATAGTCAATCCATTGACTTGACCAACCACGGCTCCCTCAGAATCAATCATGATGTTACCGTTGAGGATCAATTCTTGAATTTTATTTTCGACGAGTTGTGATCGTTCGATACGCTCATCAATTGCTTTCCAGATTTGAGTTTTTGAGATTACAGATGCTCTCTCTTTTTTTGTCCAGTAATTTGCTTCACGGAGGATGTCCGCGACGATGTTGAAACGAGTGGAAAGTTTATCTTGCTTGCCCGCTAAACGCACACCATATTCAATGACAGCAGCAGCGCCGGAACTGTCGAGCTGCATGAGCTTCTCGTCCTCACAAATCATTTTAATGAAAGAAACATATTTCTCAATGGATTCCGACTCTCTTGGCATTTCGGTATCGAAATCAGCGCGGACTTTGAATATCTTTTTAAAATCATCATCCTGTTCATAGAGGAGAAAGTAGATAAAGGAATCGCCAAGCATAATCACTTTTACATCTAAGTCAATCGGTTCAGGTTTCAGAGCTGAACTTGCACCAAAGAGTCCCGTTTCTAATGGCTGAATTTCCAAAAGTCCATTACGGAGAGTTCGTTTGAGATTTTGCCAAACGCCTTGCTCAATCAATGCATCGAGGGCATTGATGACGAGATAACCACCATCTGATAATAGGAGTGAACCAGGTTTAATCATTGTGAAATCTGTTCGCCAAACACCATTTCTATCAACCTCACGCTCGATTGTACCGAAAATATTTTTGAATTTCGGGTTTGTTTCGATAACTATTGGTACCCCCTTCGTCTCAGAGTTATCAACTACAACATTAACCTGATATTCAAGAAAAGAATCTACTTCTTGCGGAGGAACGGGGATGCCGAGGATTGGCGAAGATTGATCCTCTCCCGGTTGGAAACGATTTAGGTGTTGCATTATTTGATTTTGCACCTCGTCGAGATACCCACGAACTTTTTCGTTGTCATATTTTTTCCGGACTTCATCAACGCTATCTTTGATAATAGGCAAGATGTATCGCTCGGCTAAATCAATCAGCGATTCCTTTGCCTTGCGTTCAATATTCCGCAGTTCTCGCAATACTAACTCCATTTGGCTTTCAAGCTCTCCTCGATCTTTTGTTAATTGCTCAACCATCTCTTTTTGGATTTGTCCCTGTTTAACCAGCGTATCGAGTTGGTCAAAGTTCACAGGTTGGTTGTTTACAACGGGTGAGATATCTGGCCGCATAGCTGTACCCATTTGAACTTGAACAACTTCAAATCCCCTACCCTTTACTTTTTTCTCGAAATCTTTCAAAACGCTCTGTTGTCGTTCATGGAAGTGTTCCATCATTCGTTTGCGCTCCTCCTTGTAGCGCTTTCTATCGAATGCGGCAGGAATATCTTTGATGAGTTCTTGGATGAGAGATTTCATGTCATCGCGAAGTTTAGTTCCTTGTCCGGCTGGAAGTGTAAGCAAAAGGGGCTGATCGTGATTTTTAAAGTTATGGACATAGCACCGATCACGCAGAGGGATTTGTTTTTGTTGGAATTCCTGCAAAAGTCTTCGAATAGTAGTCAAACGACCTGTACCCGAAAAACCTGTGACGAAAACGTTGTAGCCAGGGTGTTTCATCTCAAGTCCCAACTGCAACGCACGGATTGCTCGGTCCTGTCCGATAATCTCTTTAGAGAATTTAACATCGGCGGTTGTTTTCATGGAAAGACTTTTTGGGTCACAGCGCCAACGAAGTTCGCGTAGAGGGACTTCATTCGATGATTTAGATTTTTTCATATTGTTCTCTGTTAATGGATTGCCACTGATGGGCGGTTTGAATGATTCAAAGAAACTTAAGAACGTTTTTCATCAATGGCAAATTGGGATCAATACTCTTTTCTATTGACATACATGTTTAATAACAATCCCGCCATCGTTATATTTGTGATCAGGTTTGAACCCCCATAGCTGAGAAATGGAAGAGGAACACCAATTACCGGCATTATACCCATCGACATTCCAATATTAATTGTTATATGAACAGCGTATGAGGAAACGATTCCAATCGCTACAAGACTGGCATATCGGTTTTTCACGATCGATGCAATCTTAATACCTCGATAGAGCAAGATGACGAAGAAAAGAAGAATGATTAATGCTCCAACAAATCCAAATTCTTCTCCCGGGACACAAAAAATAAAATCCGTCCACTGTGCGGGTATGAAATTCAATTGTGTTTGAGATCCCTGCAAATAACCCTTGCCGAAGAATCCACCAGAGCCAATAGCGATTTTTGATTGGATAACATTGTACCCTGCACCAAGTGGATCAGCGTCAGGGTTTAAAAACGTCAATATGCGTTTCTGCTGGTACGGCTCAAATCTACTGAAGATAAATTGAACAGAGACACCGACAACTACGGTTATCGAAAAAACAATCGCCGAGAGAAGGCGATTTTCGCGCAACAGAAAGAGAATAATCAATGTTGCGGCTATGACAATAGCAAATGCTGTAATGCCAAACAATGCAGCAACTGCCGATGCTGCTGGAGCCAACAGGGTGAGCAGCGCGAATTTGGATATACCAGCCCAATAAAGCACTAACAACAGTGTGCCAAGGTAGATTAAAGCTGTTCCTACATCTGGTTGCAAGAGGATGAGAGAAACGGGAATGAGAACAAAAATAAATGATGTTAATAAATATTTTAGCTTGGAGAGGTTAATTCGCGGGTTCGATAGGTATGATGCTAATGCTAGTATAGTCGTAACTTTTACGATTTCAGAAGGTTGTAATCCTAATCCCTGAATGCCAAACCAGCTCTTTGAACCTGCTATGACTTTTCCGGTAAATAACACCATGACGAGGATAATAAGGGAAATACCATAGAGGGGGTAAGAAAATAATTGTAAGGTGCGGAACGGGATGATTACAGTTAAAACCATGATGATAACACCGATTCCCGCAAAGAAGAGTTGGCGATGGAAGAAAGTGGATGCTCCTGCGTCATATGTGGCACTATAAACGGCGGTGAATCCCATAAGGATGAGGGATAGCACTACTAACAATGTTGTGATATCAAAATTTTCTTTGATCCAGTTGTCCATCATTACTGGATATTCTTTAATGAAGTATTTTCTTTATTAGCGATCGGCGCTGCCTCTTTATATTGTAGGAGGCTTCGAAAGAGATATTTTTCCATACAGAGGCCAGCAATTGGAGCCGCTATTGCCCCCCCAAAACCTGCATTTTCAATCAGAACGCAGATGGCGATTTGGGGTCGTTCGAATGGTGCGAAGCCAATAAACCAGGAATGGTCTTTGCCATGAGGGTTTTGAGCTGTTCCAGTTTTGCCAGCCACAGTCACTCCTTGAATTTTTGCGGCGGAACCCGTACCGCCAAGAACATTAACACAACGATACATTCCATCGCGAATGATTGACAAGGTATGTGGAGAAATGTTAAGCTTTCGTGCCTGGATTGGAAGGCTGTGAGATGCACCTGTTTCTTTTTCTAAAATTTTTTGTACAACTCGTGGAGTGTAGTAAATTCCATTATTTGAAAAAGTTGCAACATGACATGCCATTTGGAGCGGAGAAACACCCACTTCTCCTTGTCCTATGGCAAGGCTTATTAGATAACCCTCTGTCCATTTTCCTTCACCATATATGCGATCGAAAAATTCGCCAGATGGGAGTAAACCGGAATTTTCTTCGAATAGATCAATACCTGTAGGAGAACCAAAGCCCAACTCTTTTCCATATCGAGTCCATCGTTCAAACCCATTTTTTAACATTAATTGATAGAAAAACACATTACATGAGCGTTGGATCGCTTCAACGATATTTGTCGGTCCATGAACGTGGAGGTCTTTGAAGACTTTATTGCCAAATTGAAACGCACCTTTACAATTTATCGACCACGAGGTATTAATAACTCCTTCTTGTAAAGCTGATGTTGCCAGCACCATTTTAAATGTTGACCCTGGGGGGTAACGAGTCATAGTGGCACGATTGAAGAGTGGCTTGGATGGATCATTATTTAAGGCGCTCCACAAATCATGGGGTGTGACACTGCCAAATAGTGAGAGGTCGAAGTCGGGTTTGCTGGCAAGTGCTAAAACGCCACCATCTTGAGGATCAATGGCGACGATCGCACCTTGCTTTCCGTTGAGGAGTGATTCGGCAAATGCCTGTAAGTCTGCATCGAGTGCAAGGAAGAGATCATTTCCCTCTCTACTCTGAATATCACTTCTTCCCTCGTTGAATGGACCAAGCATTTGACCTCGAGCATTCACCGTGATGAAATCGAATCCTTTACGACCGCGGAGAACCCTTTCATAGCGCGCTTCTAAACCAGTGGCACCAATGACATCACCGAGTCTATATTCATCAGGCATTTCAGAAAGTTGAAGATCAGACACTTCGTTCGTATAACCAAAAAGATGTGGTGCTCGGGCATCTGTAGGATAGAAGCGTTTTGTCTCAATTAGGTAATCAACGCCAGCAAGTTTACCTCGATTTTCTTCGAGGATCGACAGTGTTCTAAAATCGATGTCTCGTTTTATTTTTATTGGAGTAAACCGATTATAGAGTTTTCCTTTTTTGAATCGTTCCAGAATCAGTTCTGGATCAAGGCTCAGAATATCGGAAAGGTATGGGATCGTCTGAGTATGAAATTCGGCAGGGGTGATAGTTACGGTGTAAGATGGTCGATTGTCAACGATGAGCTTTCCGTTACGATCATAGATATTTCCTCGCAATGGATCACGTACAATCTGACGTATGCTGTTCTCCTCAGATTTTTTACCGTATACATCTTGATACAGTAATTGCAGTTGCGCAAGTCGCCCAAGAAAGACAACAAACAGCAGCACAAGACCGATGTAAAAGGTGTTTCTCCGTTTGGTGATCTCGAGGTTTTCGTCCATGCTAACTAACCATCTTTCTTGCAAAGATAAACATCGGTAACAATGTGATAGTTGCTGTATACACCGTTGTGGCAAGGCCGATCTGAAGAATAGCACCGAGCACACCAATGGTGGTTCCTCGTGTAAACACGATAAAGTAAACTGTATTGTGAATCAATGAGACGAATAATACAATGAGAAGAATTCGGTAGCTGCCAAGGATCAGCTGTGTTTTGTTTTCATTGAAGAAGTACCCAGCTAAAAAACCACAGACGGTTTTTGTCAACGCAGAAAGCCCAATGAAGTTTCCTGTGACAAAATCGAATGCCAACCCAATACTGAATCCCCATAGAGTTGACCGAAGCTGACCTTCAGTTAATGCAAGGTAAACAATCCAGATAATGAGGAGATCGGGACTGATCCCATCGATTGTTAAGAGTTGGACGACGTTTACTTGAAGAAGAAGGAAGAATAAAGAGGCAAATAAAATTTTTATGGTACGT
>DASRUF010000162.1:0-6342 GCA_035655575.1 Bacteroidota bacterium
TGAATATCGGTTCCCCAAATTACATTCAACAAATGTTCTCTCGTGACAAGTTGGTCAAGATGTTCGGCAAGATACAGAAGAACTTTAAATTCTTTCTTGGGGAAAAATACTTCGTGTTTATCAATGCGCACGATGTGTTGGGAGGAAAGTATTTCTATACTTCCAATCTGAATGCTTGATGTGTCTTTCTCAACAGGCTCTTGTTTGCGAAGTACATTTTTTATACGAGCGATGAGCTTGGGAATACTTATCGGTTTAACGATGTAATCATCGGCTCCGAGTTCCAAACCGAGGACTTCATCAATATCGGTACCTTTGGCTGTGAGGAAAATAACTGGGATAGAAAAAGTCTTTTTTTCCTTCTTCAATTGCTTGAGTACCTCAATGCCGTCAAGTTCAGGCATCATAATGTCGAGGAGGATTAGATTGGGGATGTGCCCTGCTTGGTGGAGTGCTTGTTTGCCGTTTCTTGCAGTAAGTACCGAGTATCCCTCTTTCTGGAGGTTGTATTTTAGAAGCTCAACGATGTCGGTTTCGTCATCAACAACAAGTATTGTTTTCATACTCAGAGAGGATTATCAAATTGTTGTACGAACATGAGAGCGTCGCGCACGGTATCAGTATTAATGGAAGAACTATATTCATATTCAGTGCGTATAATTGTAATGATTTTACACAGGAAATGCAATGAATCCCCTTAGGACAAGATAATTATTGAATATCAATTGGAGAATGCGTAAATTCTCACACCCCTAACAGAATACTAGGATTTTACTCAGGACTATATCATGAAGCTCGATCAGATTATACAAAAAATTTTACCGCATGATGATAGATTTTTTTCATACTTCGAACAATCAACACAAAATTTGTTGAAAGCATCTGAGTTGTTAAAAACACTTTCGGTAAAATCTGAGAATGAACATCCTAAGCTCATTGGTCTGATCCATGACATCGAACACGAAGGCGACGCAATAACACACACGATATTCTCGGAATTAAACAGAACATTTATCACGCCTTTTGATCGGGAGGATATCCATCGATTGGCGTCAGCATTGGATGATATTCTCGATTATCTCGACGGAAGTGCAACCCGATTCGTTCTTTACAAGGTAAAGAAGTGTCCGGCTGACATGGATAACTTGATTGGAATTCTCCACAGCTCAATAGGAGAGTTACACAAAGGCGTTTCTTACATTCGCGATCTGACGAAACCGGATCGACTCCAGGAGGTGCTGAAAAAAGTTAATGAATATGAGAATGATGCTGATTCTGTTTTCGAGAATGCGATAGCCAATTTATTCGAAGTTGAAAAAGATCCGATAAAAATTATTAAACTCAAAGAAATCTATGTTGGTCTGGAAACTGCTACCGATAAATGTGAAGACGCTGCGAATGTATTAGAAGGTCTCCTCATCAAGCATGCTTGATCATTTCGTGTTTTGATTTTATGTTGACGCTTACCATCTCTATTATCCTTGTAGCCCTCCTTTTTGATTTTTTAAATGGGATGAACGATGCCGCCAATTCTATCGCAACCGTGGTATCGACGCGTGTTCTTTCGCCAAGACTTGCAGTGTTCTGGGCTGCATTCTTTAATTTTGTCGCTGCGTTTGGATTTGGGGTTCATGTCGCAACAACGATCGGAAAGGGTATTGTTCAACCTGTTGTTGTCACAGAATATATGATTCTCTCAGCACTCATCGGGGCGATATTTTGGACTCATCTCTGCACAAAATATGGATTACCAATCAGCGTCTCACATTCTCTCATTGGTGGGTTAGCAGGTGCTGCAATAGCCAAGGCGGGATTTGCTTCGCTCATGATGGGGGGGCTGACGAAAGTGGCTATTTTTATTATACTGTCACCTCTGATCGGCCTTATCCTCGGTGCATCATTGATGATTATTGTTCACTGGGTTTTTCGTCATTCAAACGTTCGTCAGGTCGATAGGAAATTTCGAATAGGGCAATTGTTATCATCTGCAGCATTTAGTCTTGGTCATGGAACAAATGATGCGCAAAAAACAATGGGGATAATCGCTATACTTTTATTTTCATCAGGAGCAGCCTTTCCGGACTGGCTTTACAATAAAGCAGAGGGATTTTATGTTCCGTTTTGGGTGATTCTTATCGCGCACACTGCAATTGGCGCGGGTACTCTCGCAGGTGGATGGAAGGTCATTCGAACGATGGGAATTCAATTAACACATCTTCAACCATCGGGAGGGTTTTGTGCTGAAACAGCAGGAGCAATCACGCTCATAGGGACAGCGCTCATGGGAATACCTGTCAGTACAACGCACACTATTGCAGGTGGAATCATGGGTGTCGGATCCGTTCGCCGCGTCTCAGCCGTTCGTTGGGGTATTGCAGGCAAGATTATCATGGCATGGATTCTCACTATTCCAATGTCAGCATTTGTGAGTGGTATCGCCTATCGTATCATCTCGCTTTTCCTATAGTTACTCTAAAACCACAGAAAAAAATATTTTCCTCTACCTGTGTTCTGAGCAATCGAGTGGAAGTGTACATCCCCTGTGCGATCGATGATGTCTCAGGCAGGGCTGAATCGAAAATGGTCATAATGATTCTCAGTAAAAACCTCCGACAATAATCACTCGGTCCTTGTGTTTTCCATTTGAAGTAGTTCAAGCCGTTTAGTAACGAGGGCATAGAACCGTTTCCATTCATTTAAGTCTTTCTTATAATCTTCAATTACCCTATCTAATTCTTCGTTTGGGATCTGGTAATGCCTGCTTAGGCTATCAAGTTGCTGTTTATAGGTAAGAGAATCGATGTTGATGAGTTTAGCTTCCTCCTGTAAGATCAATCGATCGACATAAAAGCTCACCAAGGTTGACTCTGGTAGTATATACGCGGGAGGTGAATTCTTTCCACATGAACTGGTGAGAATAATGGTGGATAGTAAAAAACTGAGATAGAATTTCATAGTGTGTCTCTTCTTCATTTCAATTGTACATATATTGTTGAGGAAATGCAAAAATTTAAGTATGATCACATCATTTGCCTTTATTACTTTGGCAATTCAGTTGGTAAGATGAATAAACTCTAATATAGGTCTGGTTAGAGGAATGTTAGATGAAGATCGAATTCTTGACTTTCGATGGGGTTCTTCGTATCTTTTTTTGCATTTCAATCAATAAATATCATTTTTTTCATTCAAATTTAGAGAATATTTTGGCAACGACTTCTGATTTTCGGGGTGGAATGACTATTCGGATGGATGGAAATTTATGGACGGTCGTTGAATTTCAACACGTCAATCCTGGAAATTGGCGTGCGTTTGTCCGAGCAAAATTGAAAAGTTTAAAATCGGGAAAAGTGATCGATATTCGTTTCCGGGCGGGTGAAAATGTCGATGAAGTTCGGATTGAAACTAAAGAATTTCAGTATTTGTATCATGATGGTTCGGGATATGTATTCATGGATAAGGAAACATATGACCAAATTCCGGTGGATGAAAAAATTATTGGTGATCGTTCGCATTATTTGAAAGAGAGTGAAACTGTTGAGATTGCCTTTAATGGCAATGAGATCGTTTCATTAGAAGTTCCTGTTACAGTTGAATTAAAAGTCTTAGAGACTGTTCCGGGCGTACGTGGTGATACCGCAACAGGCGCACAGAAACCTGCAAAAGTGGAAACTGGTGCGACCGTAAATGTTCCCTTGTTCATCAAAGAAGGAGATCTTATTAAAATCGATACACGGACTGGTAATTATCTCGAACGTGTAAAAAATGGATAAGAGACGATTCGATCAATCCTTGATAATTTCGGTTAGTATAAAATAAAATACTCTTCTTTACTCCATAATATATCGTTGAAAGATGGATATAGATTATCTAAAAAAATTAATTCGAATTGTAGAAAAAAGTAAAGTCGATGAGATTGAAGTAGAAGAGGCTGGCTTACGAATTCGTATCGGTAAGAATTCTCATGATCGTTCACTGGTTGTCCAACAACCTCAGGGTTCAAGTGGTTCGCCCCAAGTCTATCCTTCACAGTCTCTAAGTCCTCCACCAGAAGCAGCATCACCTTTGAAAGAAACCACAACGGAGGTCAAATATCACGAAATTAAATCACCAATTGTTGGGACGTTTTATCGCTCACCGGCTCCCGACGCCGATGCATACGTTGAAGTCGGTAATATTGTTCAACCCAAGACAGTTCTTTGCATCATCGAGGCAATGAAACTTATGAACGAGATCGAGTCGGACATTGCTGGGCGAGTTGTGAAGATCCTTGTTGAAAACGGACAGCCAGTCGAATACAATCAAAACCTCTTTCTCATCGAACCGATGTAAATGTTTTCTTCTCACCGTTGTTTTGTCCCTTTATTTCAATAATTCATTATTGACAACGCGTGTTTAAAAAAATCCTCATTGCAAATAGGGGTGAAATTGCGCTTCGCATAATCCGCGTTTGTCGGGAGCTTGGGGTCAAAACCGTAGCTGTATACTCAGAAGCTGATCGGTATTCCCTTCACGTTAAGTTTGCCGACGAGGCTGTGTGTATTGGTCCGGCACCGAGTAGAGAAAGTTACCTTCATATTCCCCGCATAATTTCCGCAGCGGAAATCACAAACGCTGATGCAATACATCCAGGCTATGGATTTCTTGCAGAGAATGCCCAGTTCTCGGAAATCTGTGAATCATCGGGTCTAAAATTTATCGGACCATCTCCGCAAGCCATCAGTGCCATGGGTGATAAAGCCCTGGCAAAGGACACGATGAAAAAAGCCGGTGTACCAGTGATTCCGGGCAGCGATGGAGTCGTCAAGGAGGTGAAACAAGGACTCGAAATAGCCACGGCAATCGGATTCCCCGTTATGGTTAAAGCGACTGCGGGCGGTGGTGGAAAAGGTATGCGTATTGTTCTTGATCCTGCGGATTTTGAAAAAGCTTTCCAGATGGCAAGCACTGAAGCAGGTTCCGCTTTCGGTAATTCGGATGTTTATATCGAGAAGTTTATAGAAGAGCCAAGGCATATCGAAATACAAGTTTTCGGGGATCAGTCAGGCAATGTCATTCATCTCAATGAACGTGATTGTACAATACAACGTCGCCATCAAAAACTTATTGAAGAATCGCCGTCTCCTATCGTAGATTCAGAATTGCGCGAGAAGATGGGCGCTGCTGCAGTTAAAGGAGCAAAAGGTGTGAATTACGAAGGGGCTGGAACCATCGAATTTCTTGTTGATAAGAATAAGGATTTTTATTTTATGGAAATGAATACCCGCATTCAGGTTGAACATCCAGTCACGGAGCAAGTAACTGGGATTGACCTGATCAAACTTCAATTAGAGGTTGCTGCGGGCGAACGCTTACGGAAGAAAGCTTTTAAACCACGTGGTCATGCAATAGAGTGCCGTATCAATGCAGAGGATCCCGATCACGATTTCAGACCTTCGCCCGGTGAGATTACAAGTTTCCATCTTCCCGGTGGTTATGGCGTTCGCGTTGATACTCATTGTTATTCGGGCTATCGCATTCCACCCTTTTATGATTCGCTGATGGCGAAATTAATTGTCTTTGCCTCTACGCGTGACGAGGCAATCCGAAAAATGGCAAGCTCGCTTGAAGAATTTACCGTTGAGGGTGTCCATACGACAATTCCATTTCATCGACGTGTAGTGCGAAACGACGTTTTTAAAAGTGGATTGTATGATACTGGTTTTATTGAAAGGCATTATAACCGAGATTAACAACAACTTTTAAAATTAATAGGAAAGTGATTGCAATGGTATTTCCGGAACATCTCAAATATACGAAAGACCATGAATGGATATCCATCAATGGTGATATTGGAACGGTTGGTATCACCGATTATGCCCAAAGCGAACTTGGAGATATTGTGTTTGTCGAATTACCCTCAATTGGAAAAGACGTTAAACAAGGACAGTTATTCGGGACCGTAGAGGCAGTGAAAACTGTTTCAGATTTACTTTCTCCGATTTCAGGAGAGATTGTGGAGGTAAACACAAAACTTGAAAAATTTGCTGAGACCATTAATAAAGATCCATATGATACAGGATGGATGGTAAAAATTAAAATCAAAGACAGGAACGAATTAAACAACCTGCTTGATGCAAAGGGGTATCGGGAGTTTATTGGGAAGTGATAGGGAGGAATGAACCGCAGAAAAAAATTAGTAGGTAGAAGTCAGAAAGTAGAAAACAGTAAGTAGTAAGCAGTAGGCAGCGGTCTTCAATTTGTAATCTATAATCCCATTACAATATTCAATGTCAATAAAACCATCCTTGAACATTACATTCGCCCGTCGGCACATCGGACCGAATCCTAGTGAAATTCAACAGA
>DASRUF010000163.1:0-6724 GCA_035655575.1 Bacteroidota bacterium
GCCCATAAAAATTCTCCTTTTTGATGGGATATAATGCCTAGAATATAACTTTATTGAGAATATGGTTAACGAACAACAATGTTTATGCCATGGTTGGTATAGAGCAGTTTTATCAAAAACCTCAAAATAAAAACAACTCAAGAAAAAATATATTTCAAGTTTGAGAAATAGATGACTGTATTTTTCACCCTTGAAATCTTAGAAAGCGGGGAAGGAAAATCTAATATTGAATATCTGTTCCTACTGAGTGGCTTAACTTATTGTAAGTTTAGGTTAGATTACAGGGATAATAGGGGTTGCTCAAGACCTGCAATTTTATACAACAGATTATACTTTCGAGATCCAAGGCCTAACTCAATGAAATAACGTATGTAAAATTGCCTTCTGTGTATGCAATCGATTTTCAGCTTGAACGAAAATACGAGACTGTCTTGAATCCATTACACTATCGGCGACTTCCTCGCCACGATGGGCTGGTAAGCAGTGCATGAAGATCGCTGATTTGTTCGCCATTTTTATAACCTTTCCATTTACTTGGTATTTTCTGAATATCTTTCGACGCTTTTCTTGTTCAGTTTCTTGTCCCATGCTTGCCCAGACATCCGTGTAAATTACATCTGTGTTCTTGGCGCCTTTTTGAATATCATTGTGAACAGTAATTGAACTTCCGCTCTTTTTCGCTTCTCCAATCGCAAGTTTCACAATTCTTTTATTTGGTTCATATCCCTTTGGCGTAACTGCAACAAAATCCATCCCTAACTTTCCAGCCATGAGCATGAGCGAGTGACACACATTGTTTCCATCTCCAACAAAGCATAGTGTGCGTTTCTTCAACGAACCAAAGTTTTCGATGATCGTAAGAAAATCCCCAACCGCTTGACAAGGGTGCTCGAGATCCGTCAATGCGTTAATAACAGGGATTTCCATCGCCTTTGCCATTTCCACACAAGTTGCATGTGCATAGGTCCGTATAACCACAGCATTAACCCATCGTTCGAGGTTTTTCGCAACATCATAGATTGACTCTCGTTTCCCAAGGCTAATACCAGCCTGGCTGAGAAAGATTGAGTGGCCACCAAGTTGGTTAATTCCTACATCAAATGTTACATGAGTACGGAGAGATTGTTTTTCAAAAATCATCGCTACAGACTTTCCATGGAGTGAATTTGAAAAATCGGCTGGATGTTTTTTTATCTTTGCTGAAAGATCTAATAGTCGCCAAAGATTTTCACTCGTCCAATCAGCAATACTTAGAAAATCACGCTTCATCTTTTCTCTCCAATTATTATTTATTGATATTATGTTTATCCAAGAATTTTATAAGAACATCGTCTAAGTCAGGTTTTGTTATTTCGGCTAAATCGTATCTTACACGTACTGAAGGTTTATTAAGCTTTAGCACACGGCGTAAATCGATTGGTGTTCCAATGATGACAGCGTCGCAATCGACACGGTTGATGGTTTCCTCAAGATCTTTCATTTGCCTTTCACCATAACCCATTGCAGGAAGAAGTTTGCCAATCGACGGATATTTTTTGAATGTCTCAGCAATAGTATTCACGACCCACGGACGCGGATCGATGATATCTGAGGCTCCGTACTTTCTTGCAGCGATCACACCCGCACCGTATGCCATCTCGCCGTGCGTTAACGTGGGACCATCTTCAACAACAAGGACGCGCTTCCCTCGAATGACGCTTTCGTCTTCAACCATAATTGGTGAGGCCGCTTCAATGATGACCGCATCCGGATTCAATCGATGGACATTCGCCCTGACAGCATCAATACCTTCTCTGCTCGCCGAATCAATTTTATTGATTATGATAACATCTGCAAGTAAGAGGTTTGTTGTTCCGGGATAATATGACACTTCATGTCCCGGTCGATGCGGATCAGTGACTATAATTGTTAAATCAGGTTTGTAAAATGAGGTGTCATTATTTCCGCCATCCCAAACAATAACTTCGGCTTCGCGTTCTGCTTCTCGGAGAATTGCTTCATAATCTACTCCAGCGTAAATAATCGTGCCATTGACAATATGAGGTTCATATTCTTCCATTTCTTCAATCGTGCACTCATACCTTCGAAGGTCTTCCAAACTTGCAAAGCGCTGCATTTTCTGTTTCACTAAATTGCCATACGGCATTGGGTGTCGAATAGCAACGACACGTTTCTTTTTCTCACGTAATATTGCGCAAATTTTTCTTGAAGTTTGGCTCTTCCCAGAACCAGTACGAACCGCACCCACTGCAATTACAGGAACATGACTTGTTAACATGGTGTGCCTCATTCCAAGCACTTTAAAATCCGCACCAGCCGCCGTCACAAGCGACGCTTTCATCATCACCTCGTTGAATGAAATATCAGAGTAGGAGAACACTACTTCATCAACATTAAATTCTTTAATGAGACGAGTGAGCTCAGACTCAGCGTAAATTGGAATGCCATTTGGATATAATGTTCCTGCTAATTCACTTGGGTATTTTCTCTCTTCGATGTTTGGAATCTGGGTAGCCGTGAACGCCACAATTTCAACGTGGTCATCATGTCGATAGACCGTATTAAAATTATGAAAATCCCTGCCCGCTGCGCCCATGATGATAATTCGCTTCTTCATCACTTGTATTATCCTTTCTTTATTAAACGATGTCCTGCAATATAAGAAAAAGAGGAAAAATCTTTATCGGTAGTGGCTCTCTCTACCTACTTGAAGAGAATCATTCGCCTTGTAGCTTGATATAACGGAGTCGAAAGTCTGTAAATATACACACCACTCGGCAATTCTTCTGCATTCCAGTCAAGTATATATGTGCCTGCATATTTCCACCCATTTACAAGCGTCGCTATTTTTACACCTAAAATATTATAGACTTGTACATTCACATATCCTTCCTTTGCAAGAGAATACCTGATCGTTGTTGTGGGATTAAAAGGATTGGGATAATTCTGCTCTAAATGAAATTGTGTTTGCTCAATGGCAAGGTGATCAACAGCAACAATTGGACTCGCGTAGACAATAGCAGATGGCGTGCTTTCGTTATCCGTCGAATCAATAGCAGTTATATAATATGAATAGATACCCGACATTGTCAATACATCATCCCATAGTGTGTCTGGTTGGAACTGAAACCGAGTGTATAAGAATGATGAATCTGTAGAACTTTTTCTATAAATTCTATATCCGAGCATATCCATTTCGCTATTTCTATTCCATGTAACACGAATCCCTTCCGAAACACCAACGGCTACGACACCCGAAGGTGCTGTAGGTATAACATGAGGACCCGCAGTCCGTTCTATGATTGGGGATTCGAGCCCAACAAGATCGTTAACCGACACACCTATATAATATTGAACATCGGTTATTAGCCCTGTGATATATCGCTGCGGATTATTCGATTGATAGGTTGTATCATAGACATTCGATTGAGTCCCCGCATAAATATTATAATGAGAAAAATCTAATATCGTTGAAGAATCGACTTGTACAACGAGTGTATTACCATCGCCTTTATCAAGAACTTGTAGTGTGGTGACACTGGGTGGCTGCTGATCGAGAATCAACAACGTCGCAAGACCAGATTGAATAATCTCTTTCGCATACCCGATATCTAAATATTCTAGACGATCATCTGTAGAATGGTAATACGGGCTGAAATCTCGCTCAATGAGAAAAACCGATTGATACCCTTGTTGATAAAAGGGCCAACTATCGCTATTGCTTCGGTATTGCGATGTGAATACAGGATTGAGCGAAGTATAAGTGATTGTTGCCATAACATATAGATCAGAAACAACTTCACTACCCGGATACCAAACGATGTTAACATCTCGATCAACTTCCAGTTGATTACGATGCCCAATCATATCATAATTCATCATCAATTTAATATCCATCATTGAATCCTTTGCCTGCTGAGCATAATGAAGGCTTCCACGTAATCCCGCTTCTTCTGCGGCAAACCCAATGAATTTAAATGTCAACGATGGTTGATAGTTTTGCAATTGAAGGACACGAGCCATTTCCAGAACCGCTGCTGAACCACTGGCATTATCATCCGCACCCGGTGCATCAGATGGAGTTGAACTTTGAGAATCCATGTGCCCGCCAATGATAATAACTGAACTCGGCTTTACATTACCGTTGAATGTTGCAATGACATTATTTTGTCCCCTTAAATTGTAAGTAAAACTATCAAACTTAACATCTGAGGTGCCAAAATTTAAAAAATTTTGCCGAGTCCAACGGAATACTGAATCCCGATTTGGCTGGTCCCATCTTCTTGTTCCAAAATTTTGCATCTGCTCAATAAATGAAGAAATCGTTGAATCGCTGACTTGCGAAAGATATGCTGATATGAGACTATCCTTCATATTTATTGACGCATGATTTCTCTTCCCCTCAAAAGATCTATTATCAAAACCCTGAAAGAAGAGATGAACGAGGATCAAAAGAATTGTCGGTATTATCGTGTTCAAGTAATTTTCTTCCTAGTATGACTTGTGCTAACTAAGTATAAAATTCTTCTCAGTAATAATTCTGGAAGTTCGGTGAATAGGCAAGCAGGTCAAAGTTAAGTACGACGCTCGTGAAAAGAGTGAATCGAAACTCTAATGAACTGATTTCTGCTCCAATAATCTCTTCCTTGTATATGGAATCAATCCTCCAGCATCGACAATTGCCTGTCTTGCCTTCGGTAACGGAACTACTGGACACGCCGAGCCACTCCTCTTATTGATAATGCGATCTCCCAAGATATCTAACTCATCACCTTCGGAAACCTCTATAGTTGGACAGATGACCGTTCGCAATCCAAGGTTAATGGCATTTTGCAAGAATATGCGTGCAAAACCTTTTGCAATGATCAACAATTCATATCCTTTCAATGTCGACACAGCTTGTTCGCGGGACGAGCCACAGCCAAAATTTGTTCCTGCTACAATTACACTACCAGGTGGAATTTCCTTCTTTTTAAATCTTGAATTGAGTTCCACCTCATCTGCAAAGGCATATTGCGGTGTTTCAGATGGAAGCACAGTCGCCATGAATCTTCCTGGATAGATAACATCGGTGGAGATATCATTACCGAAAACTTTAACAACTTTTGATGCTTGTTTCACCATGTTATTTTTCTCCTCCCCGAGGATCAGTAATAAAACCAGTGACAGCGCTGGCAGCCGCGACCGCCGACGAGCAAAGATATACACCGGAATTTGGGTTGCCCATCCTCCCTTTGAAATTTCTGTTTGTTGTCGATAGTGCTACATCCCCATCACCCAAGGCACCTTGATGGACGCCTAGACAACATCCACAGTTTGGGTTCATGATCACCGCTCCAGCATCAATTAAATCTGAAAGATAGCCCCTTTTCATCGCCTCCCTGTAAATCCGCCAAGAAGCAGGGAAGATTAACATCCGGACATCTCTTGCGATCTTCTTTCCCCTAAGGATTGTGGCTGCCACTTCCAAGTCATCCAGTCTGCCGTTCGTGCAGGAACCTATTACGACCTGATTAACCTTTACATTCCTTACCTCACTGATTGGCTTCACATTGTCCACAGTATGCGGGCAAGCAACTTGCGGAGTTAGCTTCGACGCATCAATATCGATGACTTGTTCATACTGAGCATCAGAATCAGATTTCACCAGATCGAGATTATCCTTCAAACCGGCTTCTTCACGAAGGTAACGGATTGTTTCTTCGTCAGGTGGAACGATCCCTGCAGTCGCGCCCGCTTCCACCGACATGTTCGAGAGTACGAGCCTACCTGAAGTAGACATTGTGCGTATCGCTTCGCCATGATACTCAATGACTTTATAATTAGCACCCTCTGCAGTCAGACTTCCAATAAGGTTTAGGATTAAATCTTTCGGGTACACGTGTGGTGGCATTTTTCCATTAACATTCACTTTGATCGTTCCAGGCACTTCGACATTTAGTACGGCTCCCAGTGTCCATACACTCGCCATCTCTGTGGCGCCAATACCAAACGCGAACGCACCGAGTGCTCCATGGCTTGTTGTATGGCTATCCGTCCCAATCACAATAGAACCCGGACGAACATAGCCATTCTCAGGAAGAATTTGATGGCAGATTCCCCCCTCATCGCCACGAATGTCATGAAACTTTGTGATCCCCTGTTTACGGACAAACTCTCGTACTTTTTTCTGATTGGTTGCAGTTTTAGCGCTTTCGGCAGGCACACGGTGGTCAAATATGATGGCGATCTTCGACGGATCCCATACTTTCTCCTCCAGCGCCGTGTCTTTGTAGATCTCCATGAACTGATTTATTACAAGCGCAGCGTTTTCGTGTGACATTGCAAGGTCAACAGCAGGTTCCACAACATCGCCAACCTTAACAGACGTTTTTCCGGTCGCTCGCGCAAGAATCTTTTCGACAATTGTCATTCCCATATAATATTAGATGTGATTGGTGTTGAAGTTTTTTTTTAAGCGATTTTATCATTAGGCGTTGTCCTCTAAATTATTTTCTTCTCACGAAGTTTTTTAATCTCCTCATAAGTGTAACCAATTCCTCTTAAGACATCCTCAGTATGTTCCGATAATTTTGGAGGGGGAGTTTTCACTGCACCGGGTGTCTTTTCAAACTTCGCCGTGAGATTGAATAGTTTTAACTCCCCAATTCCTTCAGCGGTGATGCTCGTAATTGTCCCACGATGTTTGATTTGAGGTTGGTCCAACGCTGCTTCAAGATCGAGA
>DASRUF010000164.1:0-8110 GCA_035655575.1 Bacteroidota bacterium
TGATACTCCCGGATTATTAACACCAAGATATTTACTCCATAAGGTGATGATGAATTCTGCCTCCTCTGCTATTACCGATGCTGATCTGATTTTATTTATGATAGATGCATCCGCTGTGGGAATCAATAAAGAAAATCATCATCCTGTGGGGGTCGATATTCTAAAAAACATACGGAAGAATGTTTACTTAATCATCAATAAAAGTGATCTGAGCAACGGAGGAAATATTCATTCGATTATTACCTGTTTTTCAAAAGAATTTACTTTCAAGGAAATTATTCCGATTTCAGCCTTACAGAGAATCGGAATAGAAGAGCTGATGATGTCAATTGTCAATGAATTACCAGAACATCCACCGTTTTACCCTGTCGATTTCGTTAGTGAACGGTCAGAGCGATTTTTCGTGAGTGAAATTATCAGGGAAAAAATAATCGATAAGTTTCGAGATGAAATTCCATACTCGGTCGCAGTTGAAATTATCGAGTTCAAAGAACGTGAAGGAAGGAAAGATTTCATCAGTGCTGAGATTTATGTTGAGCGACAATCCCAGAAGGGAATTCTTATAGGAAAATCGGGCAAAGCATTAAAAGATATTGGTGAACTGGCTCGGAAAGACATTGAAAGTTTTTTAAGTCGTCCGGTGTATCTTGAATTGCATGTCAAAGTAAGAATAAATTGGAAAGAAAAAGAACAATGGCTGCGGAGGTTTGGGTACTACGAATCATAAATCATATATCAATAAAAAGTATTTTTACATTGTGAGTTTTTTAAAATAATCCTATCTTGTAGCATGCCAGAGGTAAGACCCTATCGGGGAATATTATATAATTCGACAAAAGTTAGCCCGACTGATGTTGTTGCTCCTCCGTATGATGTAATTTCAACGCAACAGCAGGGTGAATTATATGATCGGAACACTTATAACATTATCCGACTAATCTTAGGGAGAGAGGAAGATCGTTATAAGTCAGCGGCAAAGTATTTTGAGGATTGGAAAAACAGCAGCATCATGGTTCACGATGAAAAAGCAGTGATCTATGCACTCGTACAGAACTTTGATTTCCCTGAAAGGAATCCAATTGAGCGGCGTGGGATCATAGCTGCATTGAGACTCGAAGACTACGGCGCTGGTTCGATAAATCCCCATGAAAAGACACATAGTGCTCCGAAGGAAGATCGTTTCAAATTGTTCCGAACAACGAATGCAATGTTCGACCAAATCCTGAGTTTATATTCAGACCCACAGCACAATATTGATGATTTTCTCAGTAACTATACTGACTCATCTCCTATCATTGATGTAACATTTGAACAAGTACGAAATCGTGTATGGCGAATAAGAGGTGATATTGCATACGCTGGAATTGCGAGTTTCTTCACCAATAGAAAAATTATTATTGCTGATGGTCATCACCGCTATGAAACTGCACTTCGATACCGAGATCTTATGCGTTCGAAAAATCCAAGACATTCAGGTGACGAACCGTATAACTTCATTCCGATGTATTTTACCAATATGGATAGTCCCGGTTTATGTATCCTGCCAACTCATAGAATACTTTCGAATATCTCAGATTTCAGTTCTGCCCAATTGCTTGAATCTTTAAAGACATATTTTCATTTTGACGTTCAGACAACAGCGGAAGAATTATTGCATAATTTATCATCTCGTAGAGAGTTCGCGTTCGGTGTTATTCTACCTACGCCGCCAGAGTTTGTCCTTATCTGGCTAAAAAATCGAGAGGTGATTAAATCCCTTAATCTGCCTGAAATACTTTCACAACTCGATGTGAGCTTACTTGATACCATAATCTTGAAGAATATTTTTCATATCTCCGATGAAACGACTGATAAAAAAGCTAACGTCAGTTATGAAAACGAGGCTACTCGTGCTATTCGTATGGTGAAAGAGGGTAAAGCAGATGTGGCTTTCCTTTTGAATTCAACAAAGATCGATCAACTGAAAGCGGTCACCGAATCAAAATATACTATGCCACCGAAATCTACCTATTTCTACCCGAAGCTTCTCTCTGGAATTGTTTCGTATTCTTTTATTGATAAATAATATGAAATGCGTTCAGACAAAATATTAATAATTTTAGGATTTATTGTTATCTCGGTAATCTGGGGGTCAACCTGGTTAGCGATAAAAATTGGTTTAGAAAGTATTCCACCATTATATGGTGTTGCAATTCGGTTTTCATTAGCGGTTCTCATATTATCTCTTATCATGTTTCTGCGAAAGGAAAAACTGTTATTAGATCGTAATTCGATTATCGTCTACATCACCTTGGGAATCTCATCTTTCAGCATTCCGTTCGCATTAGTATACTGGAGTGAACAGTACATTTCTTCTGGGCTTGCTTCCATTCTTTTTGCCGTCTACCCATTGGTCGTTGCAGTTCTTTCACACATTTTTCTCTCGAATGAGCCATTAAATCCGTTTAAAATTACTGGAATATTAATTGGATTTATCGGTGTGCTGATCATTTTTTGGAAGGATATTCATATCGGTGACGTTAATACGCTTGCAATGGGTGCAATCATCCTGAGTACTGTACTTCAGGGCATATCTCTCGTGATAGTCAAACGCAGAGGAATGGCAATGAATCCGATTTCAATGAATTGTGGAGGAATGATTATTGGTATCGTCGTCATGTATTCATTGGCATTAATGTTCGAAGATTATTCCAAGCTTCATTTCGATGAAAAGGGGTTGGGTTCCATTCTCTACTTGGGTACTTTTGGTACAGTGGTTACCTTCGTAACTTACTACTGGTTATTAAAACGAGTTGAGGCGGTGTATCTCTCCCTGACATCACTTATCACACCCATTGTTGCAGTTTTTTTAGGAACAATTATACTTTATGAAGACTTATCACCACAAGTTTTTTTGGGTGCAGCGCTCGTATTACTCGGTTTATTGATTACCAATGGTAGAGATTTGATCGAGATTCTCCGGAAGCAGAGCTTCATGATAGCTTCTCAAAAGGATTTGACTGGCTGAATATTTAAATATTAAGCAATATATATATAATAAGATGAACTATGTTCAATAAACTTTCACATGTTGGGATTGCGGTAAAGAACCTCGATCAATCATTAAAATTATTTTCAAAACTTTTTAATAAAGAAGGTAGCAACACGGAAATTGTAACTGATCAAAAAGTCAAGCTTGCAATTATTAGAATTGGAGATACTTCTGTGGAATTGACCGAGGCAACTTCTGCTGATTCACCTATAGCAAAATTCATAGAGAAACGAGGCGAAGGTGTGCATCATCTTTCCTTTGAAGTTGATAATATTGTTGATGAGCTCAGCCGTCTGAAAGCTGAAGGATTTTATCAGATCGACGAACGACCTCGACAAGGCGCAGGTGGAAATTTAATAGCATTTCTTCACCCTAAATCAACTGGGGGAATAATGATCGAATTGTGTCAAGCAGTGGATCAATTGAGTCATTAATTAAAATGCGGAAGGTTCAATACATTTTAATAGCGTTGATCATATTATTGATGAATTTCAATCTCTCTGCTCAGGAGGATACATCAAAGAGCACTATTACATCAACCCTAAAATCTGACATAACTAAGTTCTGGTGTGATGCTGGTGATATCACTGTTTCGCCATTGTCTTTCACAGCAAACAATTGGTTAACGGTCGGAGCAGTAGTGGGGGGAGTCGCTCTCATATTCACTCTCGATGAGCCGATTCACCGACAGGTTCTTAGGCATCAGTCTGAGGCGGCGAGCGATATCGTTGAAATTGGGAGACTTTATGGTCGTGGCAGATATGTACTTGGTTTTTCATCAGGTCTTTATTTAACTGGATTACTCTTTAATAACAATAATATTAAAAATACTGGTTTCATGATGGTTGAATCAATCCTTTTTGCCGGTGGGATTACATTTGCCCTAAAAGGATTTTTAGCTCGGAGTAGACCGTATCTGAATGAAGGAGCGTTAGAATTTAATGTCTGGGAATTCTCTGATTATGACAGGATGTCTTTGCCATCTGGCCATGCAACATTCGCTTTTGCTATCTCAACAGTCCTCTCTACACAAATTAAGAACCCTCTCGCCACGCTGGGTTTTTATACCTTAGCCACGCTAACCACTGCTTCCAGACTATACTATGATCAACATTGGGCTTCTGATACTTTTTTAGGAGCCGCTATTGGAACTACAATCGGCCTCATGGTTGTGGATTTACATGAGAAAAGAGATCAACAAACCGTTTTTAATATCTATCCCGTTCCAAACGGCTTACGTGCCGAGTTGAGCTTTTAATTCTTGAAATTCCTAATTCTATAAAATGAGATGATCGTTCGTCCCGTTTGGGCACCAGTCGAAGGTCGGGTCTTCAATGCCGGTATCAAATTGAGTATCTAAAGAGTATATATATAATCTTGAGATGAATACCCCAATCACTAATAAAGATGTCTCCATTGAAAATAAATTGGAGAATTTGCCGCCTAAGTCGGGAGTATATCAATTCAAAGACAAGGATGAAAAAATTCTTTACATTGGAAAAGCTGTGAATCTTCGCAATCGAGTACGCCAGTATTTCCAAAAATCAAGAAGTCCTGATTCTAGAATAGAAGCTATGGTTTCTAAAATTAGGGATGTCGAGACTATCGTTACTGACTCAGAAGTGGAGGCGCTCATCCTCGAAGCTACTTTGATTAAAAAATTCAAACCACGATATAATGTTGATCTGAAAGATGATAAAAGCTATCCTTACATCGTTGTGACAAATGAACCGTATCCCAGAGTATTTGTCACACGGAGAATCATTCGAGACGGTTCAAAATACTTTGGCCCTTTTACCGATGTCAAGAATATGCGTATCTCCCTCAAGATGATTCGTGAGATTTTTAAAGTCAGAAGTTGTAACTATATGATCGATGAAGATGTTATTAAGAAAAGGAAGATTAAAGTCTGTCTCGACTATCATATTAAAAAATGTGATGGTCCGTGTGAAGGATTAATTTCCCAAGAACAATATGCTGGCATGATCAATGAAGTAGCACAGGTTTTAAAAGGGAAAACCCATAGTTTAGTGAAATCGTTAGAAGAAAAAATGTATCGAGCAGCAGAAGAATTACATTTCGAAGAAGCTGCTGAGATTCGAGATCGAATGAATCAGTTGAATGTCTATACGGAGCGACAAAAGATTGTCGATACAGAGTTGATTGATCGTGACCTGTTTGCTATCGCAACGGAAGGAAATGATGCATGTGGAGTGATATTTAAAGTTCGTGATGGAAAGATTATAGGTCGTCAACATATTTACATGAATGGCATTGAGAATCTCGCCGAGAGTGATATTGTTGAGCAATTTCTCGAACGTTATTATCTTGATGCAGAGGATGTGCCACGGGAAGTATTTTTGACAGTTGAAGTTGAAAATCAAGCGACAATTCAACAATGGCTTAGTCAAAAACGTGGTAACCCGGTTGACTTATTCACACCGAAGATAGGTGAGAAAGCCAAATTAATGACAATGTGTAAAAGTAATGCTCGGTTTCTACTTGATGATTTAAAAACTCAAAGATTGCAACAAGGGGAATATCTCCCGCATTCTGTGAAAGCGCTTCAGCGAGATTTACGGCTCCAACGACCACCACGAAGAATAGAATGCTTCGACATTTCAAATATTCAAGGAAGCGATAGTGTCGCATCGATGGTCGTTTTTGAAAACGGAAAATCGAAAAAATCAGAGTATCGTAAATTCAAAATTAAATCGGTGGAGGGACCTGATGATTTTGCGAGTATCCGTGAAGTCATAACGAGGCGTTATTCTCGGCTCCTTGAAGAAGGTGGTGAGATGCCAGGTCTCGTTGTCATTGATGGAGGGAAGGGACAACTCTCCAGTGCATGCGAGGCACTTGAAAATTTATACCGGAATATTGAAAAACTTGAAGACGATAAGTTGAAATTAAGTCTGCGTGAGACACCAATCATTGGTTTGGCTAAACGATTGGAGGAAATTTATTTTTCAAATGTTAGTGAACCTCAAACTCTTCCGAGGACGTCGTCTGGATTGAAGCTCTTGCAACAGATACGTAACGAAGCCCATCGCTTTGCAATTACCTATCATCGGATATTGAGGAAAAAACGTACTCTGCAAACGGAGTTGGATCTAATTAGTGGAGTTGGTAAGAAGCGTGCGAAGGAGCTGTTGGAAGCCTTTGGTTCAGTTCAAGGGGTAAAATTTGCAACACATCAGCAATTATCGGATATTGTTGGTGAGAAAGTTGCAACTGATATTGAAACATACTTTGAAGAAGCTCAAATCGGTTGAAATTAGTTGATCGGGATAGATGGTTTAAATTATCCACCTCGTAAGGAGTTATGAATAAGTATATCAATCTTGGTTATACCATGATGGTACTTTTCATGCTCAATTCTTGTTCTAAGGAATCACCCCCGTCGGATTCGAATACGACTAAACCTATTGTTCGGATCCTCTCTCCAGCGAATAATAGCTTAATCATCGATAGTACTATTGTTGAAGTAGAAGCTTTGGATGATGTGGCTATCGCAAAAGTGGAAATATATATTGATGACAGGACATTTCCGAGTAAGGTCTTTCTTGAAAAACCCTATCGATGGACATGGCTCCTACAAGCAATGGAAGATAGTAGTATCCATTCGATCTATGCGAAAGCATATGATATTGACGGGAATGAGGCAAGTTCTGGTATTTCGACAGTAACGATAATGAAATTTGCTCCATCAGATCTTCGTATAATTTCCATGGACGAAAGTTCTGTAACATTACAATGGCGAGATAACGGTCGTCTTGAGACAGGATTCGTGATTGAACAAAGTGTCGATGGTTCCCACTTTGTTTCTGTTGATTCTGTAAGCGCAAATGTGACAAACTCAGAACTTCAAGGAGTTTTTTATACTACTAGTATCTACCTGTTCCGAGTTCGAGCCAAATCTGATGAATCGTATAGTATTTATTCAAATATTGTATTGGCAAGACTTACTTTTCCTGCACCATCAAATCTGATCGTTGTCTTCATGACCCAATCCTCGATCTCGTTACGCTGGCGAGATAATAGTACCTTCGAGATAGGATTTGAGATTGAACAAAGTACTGACGGCATGAATTTTTCCTTGACAGCAACTGTTGATTCAAATGTTATATCTGCTTCGATACCCGGGGTGTATGGATTGACGGAAGTATATTATTTTCGAGTACGGGCAAAAGGGATCACGAATGTTAGTAATTACTCTAATGTTGCAGTCGGATCACTTGCCCTGCCACCGCCAACAAACCTCATTGTGACGTTTATAAGTCAAAGCGGGGTCACACTTGAATGGCAGGATAATAGCTCAACTGAAATATCTTTTGAAATTGAAACGAGTGAGGATGGCAGTCATTTTTCAGTTCTTCAGCAGGTTGATATGAATATCAATTCAGTTTTTATTCGGGGAGAGTATCTGCCAACACGATCATATTATTTTAGAGTTCGTGCGATCGCACCGAGCGATACCAGTCCATATTCAAATCGTGTCCGGGTATATTTCGGTGAAGAATTATATGCAGGTGGCCAGTTCACTAATGCGGGAGGTATGAATGCAAGCTATATTGCTAAATGGAGCGGCTCAAGCTGGTCTTCGCTTTGGACGGGAGTTGACAACCCTGTATATTCATTAATTGTGTATAACAATAAACTCTATGCTGGGGGATTATTTACAAATGCTGGGTATGTTACAGCGAACTATATAGCCCAGTGGAACGGTTCCAGTTGGTCTGTATTAGCAGACGGTATGAATGATTACGTCTATGCATTAGCAGTGTACAATAACGAACTCTACGCTGGGGGTGATTTCACTGCGGCGGGAGGTGTCAATGTCAATCACATTGCCCGATGGAATGGCACGAGATGGTTAAACCTTGGTCTTGGTTTAGATGGCTATGTTTTTGCGCTCATCGTTTTTAACAATGAGCTCTACGCTGGTGGTATGTTTAACATGGCAGGCGATGTTAATTCCTTCAATGTAGCAAGATGGAATGGTACGACGTGGAACGATGTTGGTGGGGGAGTGAATGACCAAGTTTACGCATTTGCTGTGTATGATGATGAGTTGTA
>DASRUF010000165.1:0-2471 GCA_035655575.1 Bacteroidota bacterium
TTTTCCCCGCTGCGAAAAAAAAACAACAGAAGACATGAGCATTCTCTTAGAATATCTTTTCAACAATGCGAATCGCTATTATCTCTGATATTCACGGAAATCTTGAAGCTTTAGAGAAAGCGATATTTCTCCTTAAGGAACAATCGATTGATGAAATAATATGCCTCGGCGATATTGTAGGCTATGGAGCTAACCCTAACGAATGTATCGCCCTTGTCAGGCAAACGACACCTCACATCCTCCTCGGTAATCATGATGAAGCGGCAATTTCTCTATCGAAGACAGAATATTTCAACCCATACGCAAAAGCCGCAGCGGAATGGACAAACAAAATACTTACTAAGGAAAATGAAGACTTCATCCGCCAGCTTCCTTACATGCTTGAGATGAATGATCTCTATTTTGTACATTCGTCTCCATTCGAACCTGAAGAATGGCATTATGTCATTTCCACCGCTGAAGCACAAATGAATTTTTCTTGCTTCTCAAAACCAATCTGCTTCATTGGTCACTCACATGTACCGAGAGTATTCTGTGAAGATGGGTGGACAAGAGAAGTCGTGACAGGTAAAAGATTCATCATCAATGTTGGCAGCATCGGACAGCCACGAGATAATGATTGGCGTCTCAGTTTTGGTATCTTCGACACCGAAATTTGGAGTTATAAGAATATCAGGGCTGAGTATGAAGTACATAAAACAGCGGAAAAAATTAGAAAAACCAGCCTTCCTAAAGTGCTTGCTGAAAGAATCTTAGTAGGGCGGTGAGCCTACAATCCTGATGTGTTTAGCTCTAGCTATTTCTACAGACTCACAACACTAGGGGTAATGAGCAAAGATGGAAATTCGCTCATGGAATTGATTTACCATTTAAAGAGAGAGATTTACTTTTATCTCTAACGACTTGTAACACCGCGTGGACGAAGCCATTGCTCAGGATTTTGTTTCTCCCGATCTTTCCAGATTTCAAAATGCAACATTGGTCCTGAGAGTGATTCGCCGCTTTTTCCAATCAACCCTCCCTCCGGGAGTTGTTCACCTTCGCTTACAGATATTTCTGATAAATGTGCATATACCGTTCGAAATCCGCTGTTATGATTGAGAATAATCAGGTTTCCAAACGAAGGGAGCCACCAAATCGCTGATACCTCACCCTCAGCCACATTGACAACTTGAGAGCCGAGAGGCACTGAAATATCAATACCGGGATTTTGTGTAACGGTATTCAATGTTGGATGTCGATGATTACCAAACCGTGATACCAATTTCCCCTGATCCACAGGCCAGCGGATAGAACCCCGTCTCGCCTCAAATGAACCAGAGGCAAGCTCACCCGATTTAGGTGAACTTTTTCCCTTCTTAGAAATTTCGCTGGCGCTTTTCTTTTTACTTTTTTCCTTCTCAATGAGCTTCGTGATCATTTGCTCCAATTCCTTCACTGACTCGAGTTTTCTATTGAGCTCTTGCCGGTAATTCTTTTTGTCTCGCTTGATTTCCGTGAGCAGTGCTTTCCGTTTTTTCCTCTGTTGCTCTAACTTTTTCTCCTCTTTACTCTTCTCAGTGATGAGCTTGCGCTGACGGGTCAGTTGTTCTTCGAGGATGCGTCCATAACTTTCGAGATCATCGCGTCTATAGTCTATCCTCTCGACGTCTTTTCTCCGTTGTTCAGAAAATCGCTTAAGATACTCCGAACGAATAAACATCTGATTGAACGATCTTGAGGACAGCAATAGCTCAAGGTCGTACGTCCGTCCGTACTTGTATGCGGTAGTGATATAATGTGCATATTGCCGCTTGAGAAATTGAATCTGGCCGGTGAGCTCTCGAACCGAGGATCTCGTCCCATCAATTTCTTTCTCTAACGATGTCTCTTCATCATGAAACTGACGGATAAGTTTTTTGAGAAGAACTGCCTGCCGATCATAGATGTCAAGAAGCTCAAGGGTTGCGTATTCTTTCTTTTCACTCTGTTTTATTTTCTCTTCGTATCTTTCGATGTCTTTTTTAAGCTGTTGTAGTTGAGATTGTTTTGTTTTGATATCCTCTTTTTCCGAGGACTGGATTGACATCGATACGAAGAAAACAATAGTTAATGCCCACCGGGAGATGTAAGAAATATTTTTCATCGATAAATCACCTCTGCCTGCTTCGGAAGGGTAAATGAGCATTGAACTGGCTCATTGACTCGTAGTTCATCGTATGCTATTGTTACGCTTCTTCGTTCTGCTGGAAAAACCACACGGATTAGCATGGGCATGGTAAGAATTTCACTCTCTTCAAAACGCGAAGCCATCGCGATGAGCATTGCTTTCCCATCGAGATCAAGGATACGATAACTTGTAATGATAAATGTCTCGCCATCAATTCGATATTCTTTCATCCCATCATTTGTACGATATCGTAGAACGTATAAATCATTTTCAACATAAAATCTTTCCAGCGAATCACGATCAGAACTCGGTGAAAATTCTC
>DASRUF010000166.1:0-3424 GCA_035655575.1 Bacteroidota bacterium
ATTTTTACAAAGGAGCCAGTACGGAATACTCATATTGGGATGTTTACTCGAAACGGTAAAATCTATGGCTCTGTTAATGACCTTGCCTCAACACTTAAGCTGAACACCTACTACAATGCGGAAACGAAGAAATTAGAACTCCGCGGTGAGATCTACTCGTTGAAAATGACCTCGAATAATATTTTTATCGTGATGACGGATAAAGAAAGAAACGCCAGTGTCGTCCAGCTTTCTTTAAGTGTGTTGTATGCAGCGAATTCATTCTTTGTTCCCATCGAAGATTTTATCCCCGTGTTTGATGAAATTGTTCCTGAAGAAGTTCTTTTTGACCGTGCTAAACAACAGATTACAGTTAATAGAAGTACTCCTGTCTCCCCATTCGATGTCACAGGTTTGAGCTTTGAACCCAAGATCAATGGCTTGCTTATTCGTGTCCAGTGCGCAAAAAAACTTACAGATTACACAAGCTGGTTAAAACCGATAGGGGAAGATACTTGGCTTTATATAACACTCGCCAATGCCAAAGCCGACCTCTCAACACTTAACAAAATCACTCCGTCAGGCATCATCAAAGATATTATGGTTTTTCAAACACCGACAGCAGTCCAATTAACTTTCAAAATCAAGGGACACATCAACAACAGCGAGCTACTGCCTGCAGAGGGTAATCGCGATATCCTTGTGGCAATCCATACTCCTACGGAAGAACAAGTTGCCGTCCGCACTGCGAGAAATTATGAACGAACATTAGAACGTGAGCGCGACCGTTGGAAGCTTGATGTGGTTGTTATCGATCCCGGACATGGCGGCGATGATCCCGGTGCGATAGGAGTAAATAGAACTCGAGAGAAAGATATTACGTTAGCAATTTCCAAAAAACTCGGAAAGCTGATCGAGCAGCAGCTTCCCGATGTAAAAATTGTCTATACTCGTACCGGTGACAACTTCATTGAGTTATATCGTCGGGGACAGATTGCAAATCAACAGGGTGGGAAACTCTTTATCAGTATTCACTGTAATGCGACACCACGGAAATCAAATTCCGCCAAGGGTTTTGAGATCTATCTGTTAAGACCGGGAAAAACTGACCATGCTGTTCGGCTTGCTGAACGTGAAAATGCTGTCGTCAAATTAGAGGAAGGATACGAACAGCGATATCAACAATTAACAGAGGAGAACTTTATTCTGTTGACTATGGCACAAAGTGCTTATGCAAAATACAGTGAACAATTCGCCGATATCCTTCAACAGGAAATGGGGAAACACCTCAATCTCGAAAACGATGGAGTAAAACAAGCAGGATTCTATGTTCTTGTTGGTGCCTCGATGCCAAATGTGTTAATTGAAACAGCATATTTATCAAATCGGCAAGATGAGAAATTCCTGAAGAACTCAAAAGGTCAACAACAAATTGCACAGGCAATTTTTAACGGAGTGAAACGATATAAACAGGAATATGAAAAGACGTTGGAGAAAGGAAAAGATTCGGGGTCCCACTAATGCGTAACGGATTATTGATCGGCATGGGAGGATCATTGAAGCGGAATGTAAATGGGGAAACGGATTAGACTTAACAAATTAAGAAGATAGCGGTTACCTTCCCTTAAAAATAACTCGCCACACTAAAATTCACTCCAGCACTTTTCTCAAGTACATCTACTCGATCCCAAAACCAGTCGTGATGATAATCCAACTTGAAGACTGTATCCCGAGTAGGACGAAAATTTATTCCAATTGTTGAACGCCGATGAGAATCGCCATCGAGATCGACGTCGAAATCAATAATCTCGTAACGCACAACAGCAGTAAAATGTGAATTCGGTAAGCTGTTGATCCATCCCCTTCCGAAGCGATAGTTCGCTTGTCCGTACACACCTTGTTGACGTTCTGCATATAATCCGCTCAGCGAGGGGGAAATATTTATGGAGGCAGATGCGTACTCACCCAATATATCAAACAATTCAGAATTGTACTCACAATCCACTGAGACGATTGTCAGGTTACGACGCTCATCAATGTAAAATTGATTAATTTTGTAACGGTTGTACGGTCCTGTATGTATTGAAGTGCCAACTTCTATATTCAAGGTTGGCGAATAAGCTATGCGACCTACAAAAGATGGGGCTGGATTATTATCTTCACCTACATTTCCACGACCCTCGCGCATGCGAGTTCCATCCCCGCTTAAAAGTACAACGCCATCGTTAAATCCATTCACACCGTAGAATTCGTAGGTTAGACGAGAAACTGATGTAGGATGCAATGAGCCGTACAATCCCATACCTGCTTCAGATAATGCCGTTGGAATTATTTCTGTACTGACCAACGGACGGTCGGTGATCTCGTTCAATGGACTATCGTGTGTCAGGTTAAATTTCCCAAGAGGTGAGAGTATAATTCCTCCCCGAAAAATAAGCGAAGGATGAATTTCAAAATCAAGTGAGGCAAATTCCATTACGATCTCTTCTGTGCCGTGCTCAAATTCCAATTCTGCAAAGACCCGTGCACGCTCGGAAAGAGCAGAATAGAGAAAAATATTGAACCGACGCGCTTCAAATGAAACTTCTTCGGTAACGCCTCCCGTCCGTTGAAGTTTCCATACCGCTTCCATATATCCGCCAAGAGCAGTTTTTCCAAACAACCGGGTGACAAAAGGTTTATCATACACTCCGCCTCTCACAAATGGACGGGAATCCATTATAGTATCCATCTGCCCCCTTCCTTCAAAAGTTACGAACAGACAGAGAGATAAGAGTGTCATACGAAAATATGTTTTCATATTTATTGAAGATAGATAAGCACCGAGTTATTCTTATACTCTGTTCTGTACATCTTCAACGCTTGTTCCGCCGGTCCACGAACAACATTTCCAGTGAGAGAATATGTTGAACCATGACAGGGACAACGAAAGAACGATCCTTCCTTTCGCACCGTGCAGCCAAGGTGTGAACAAATTGGAGAGAGGGCGATAAAATTATTTTCCGGTAATCGGACGACAACAATCGAAACTGAGCTGTCTTCAACATCAATCTGGACTCCTCCCTCTTTGATATTCAACTCAGGATGCTGTGATAGTGGCAATAAAATTTCACCATCATTAGAGCGATAATGATACGTTGTTAATCCTGTAATCGAACAACCGTTGGAGAAAAATAATCCCGGAATACTTCCCATAATCACAAAAGAAATTTTCGAGAGAAACCCACGTCGACTTTTTGAATCGTTCATACTTTTATAAAGAACGTAAAAAGGCAAGAAGTGCCTGTAGATTATCTGGCGGTAGCGCAAGAAAACGATTACGCGCAGAATCTGCCTCACCACCGTGGAAACGGATTGCTTCTTGCAAATCGGTTGTTCTCCCATCATGGAGGTAAAATGCGGTACCTCCGAGGTGTTCTTCGTATAATCGTAATCCCCACAGCGG
>DASRUF010000167.1:0-4291 GCA_035655575.1 Bacteroidota bacterium
AAGTAAGATCGGAAATGAAAGAACAGGATACAGCGTTCCTTTTGTATGAGCTTTAGCGATAATTGCAGCGATAATCGTTGCCGCACTTGCAAGTCCGAGTGTACCTAAACCGAGCGCGAGAAAAAATATTTCATAAGTGCGAATCGAAAAATCTGTGATAAGAATAAAATATAATGCGCAGGTAAAAACGTTGAGAACGGTGAGTAGTATGATATTAAATAATAGTTTACCACAATACACAGCTAATGGAGTGGTGAGAAGTTGTAACGTCATTACCGTTCCTCTCTCCTCTTCTGCGACAAATGTTCGTGAAAGACCCGACATTGACGAAAAGAAAATAACTATCCAAAAAATGCCAGCGAGTATCTCCGATGAAACTGTCTCATAACCGATTGAGAAAAGTATTATTGAGAGTGTCGTAATGACAAACATAAATAAAGCATTCAATGCAAAACGTGTTCGAAGTTCAGATTTTAATTCTTTATTGAAAATCGTTAATGATGCTGAAAGTGATGCGTTCATACAGTTGCTGTTTTCTGTAAAGTTTTTAAACCAGCATCTAAATCGAGAACATTATCACAGAAGGAAACTTCGCTTTTTTCATTCGTTGCTATAATAAGAATCCCATGTTGTTTTTGTTCTTCGATGATTTGGTGAACCAATGCTGTTCCCTCTTGATCGAGATTCACCGTCGGTTCATCGAGATAGAGAATAGGTGGTCGATGAACTAATGCAAAAGTATATTTCAATCGTTGTTTCATGCCTGAAGAAAATGTACGTACGAGGTCATGTTCGCGTTCATGTAAATTCATCCGCTTTATCAATTGATGAAGGTCCTCATCGGTATTTTGTACTCCACGGATCTTCCGAAACATCAGAAGATTTTCCCATGCCGTAAATTCATCATAGAGTTGTAAATAAGGTGCAACAAAACCAATGAGATTCATTCGTTGGGATGATGGTACGTTTTGATTATTATACGACAATGACACAGTTCCTTTGGATGGCGACATGACGCCCGCGAGTATTTTCAATAATGTCGATTTGCCTGAACCATTCCGACCCGTTACGGCAAGAGAGTTCAATCGGTGAAGTGTAAATGAAATTTCTGAGAAGATAGACTTGCG
Organism: Bacteroidota bacterium; assembly: GCA_035655575.1. GTDB lineage: Bacteria > Bacteroidota > Ignavibacteria > UBA10030 > SZUA-254 > DASRUF01. The sequence continues at coordinate 1,128 of DASRUF010000167.1, forward strand.
GTTGAAAGATTTCGATACGCCGGTAACTTCCAGTGTAATTGTTTGCATTTAATTTCTGATGACTGAAAATTTGCCTAAATATTTTTGATCTTGAGCGTTGATCACAAACAAGTATAATCCGCTTGGAAGAACATCATTGTCGTCACCAAGTCCATTCCAACGAATTATATTCTGACCTAACGAAGCAATCGACTTCAAGTCAGACGAAAACATTTTTTTTAAACTGAGTGTAAAAATAGTGATCGAGGCTATGGTTTCTTCTTTAAACGGAAGCGCAAATGTTAGCTGTTTTCCCGCTTCGGCTCGGTAAGGATTAGGGTAAACAACAACCTCAGATGATAATGGAGAAAAAATAAATTCTCTATTAACAAGTTCAATCGATTTCCAATGTGTCGGTTCCTGGACTGTTAATTGAGTGTAAATCCCTTCAGATAACGGAATAAAAGACGGATCTGGTGTAGATTGAAGTCTGTACGTAAATTTAGCATATTCATTTGAAGTTGGATTAGAGAGATCAATGTTTGAAACAATAGACATTAACGTATCATATCGAGGGTGTCCATCAGTAACAATCTGAAGTATGACAGGTCGATAGACAGCACTGATCAGTTGTAATGAATCCGAAAAAGATCCTTGTGGGGGTACATAGTACGTTGTGTCCCTATGTCTGATAGGCGGATAATCTTTTCCTTCCTTATAATATTTTGAAGAATCAGATCGACTACTGGTAAAATAATTCCATAAGGAAAATTGTATCATCGCTTCTCGAAATGTCGAACTTGCTTGGCTCAGCGCCATATCAAGCGCTTGAATACTCGGCATTTCGCTCATGTACTCCCAAACATTCCGCATTACCGTCGATGAATATTGTTGTTCAATAAATTTTCCCCAGATTGCACGACTGTATTCAATACTTCCATTCGACATTGTAAAACGGACATCCGGCATAGAAAAGTGTGACCTCCTCGAAGGATTATTCGATAGATACTGATAATAATCATTCACATCATCGTAAACGACATCTTCCATCCATGTAGAAGTTATTTCATAAAAGTACAAATCATTGGACCAGAATCCATATGAACCAAGCTGAATCGCATGATGAAATTCATGGGCAGCAGTTACCTTTAGACCCGGCATTCCTCGGCTTGAAGAATACACATCCCGAAAATCATTATCGATCTCGATATACGATCCATATCTTGGCGGGGGACCTTGCGAAATCGGGTTTGTTGAAAGTATCGTCTGGCCATAAAGCCCAAAGCCAAAATCGAGAATTTGGATTCGGTATTTTTGATCACCTTCAAGAGGAGGAGCATCATATTTCAAAGAATCGATTTGGATTGCCCAGACCTCGTTAAAATACTTTCCAACAGAATCAACGAACTCTTCTGCAGTGCCAATAATCGGCTGATAATTGGAATCCAATACTGTAGGCGCGTTAAAACCTGAGGTGTCATAAAAGATATGAAAACGACCAATAATCCGATTTTTCTGTGTGCTGTCGGGGGCAAGGGATGTTTTCAATCGTTCTTTTTGTGATTCTGTCAATAAATTCCAATATGGAATCAGATCAAATGAAAGTCGTAAACCACACTTGCCAGATGAATCGACAAATGAGGAGGCTTCCGCTGTATGATTTTTTCTGATGCGCTCTATCTTCTTGACATACTCTTCCAAATTGTCTCCTACGGATTTTTGGCTGTCAGCAAAAAGAATATCTGCACAAATCACTGCCATGAGAATGATCGTAGAAAGAAAGATTGATATGGTAAATCGCATTTTCATGATCAATTTTGTAATCTAATAATTTTCAATACCCCCCTAACTTCATCGGTCATTATGAGCTCGGGGATTGCATCATGATCTATATCTTTGAGTGTAAAACCACCAATATTTTCCATACTTGAAAGCCGTGTTCGTTGATAAAACGTTCCGTTCCCTTTTCCGAGATACACTTCAATAATTTTTTTAAACGTACTCCCTACGATAATGTCATTATGATTGTCGCCGTTTATATCGATAATTCTTAAATGTTCCCTTGAATCGATAACAGATACATCTTCTAATTGAAATCTTGGTGAAGAAAAAGATGAGTCCTTCCGACCGAGATAAAAAATGAGAATATTTTTTGGTTCTTGGAAATAGACAATTAAATCTGTGAATGGATCTCCATTAATGTCAGCATTCCACATCATCGGTCTTACAGCTATTGGCTCGTCATAACTTTGGATAAGCCACCCTGTATTGGCTGGTTCTTTTTCAAAATTATTGACTTGGTAAACTTCCTCCTTTTTGCGTTTCGTATCAAATGCTATGTACGCTATATCTAATAACCTGTCATTATTAAAATAACCTCCAGTAATTGCCAGGGCTGGCGATTTGATGTTTAATGGGTATGTCCGTTCGATAAATCTTGTCGATGCAAATTGCTCAAATTTTACAATCAATGATTTCTTGCCATCAACACTATTTTCGTAATTATAGATATTAAGATACTGAGAGCTATCATCAATATACGCCGTTAACAATTCGCTGCTTTCTGAAATGGATAGATTATAACTCATGGATGAATAATGTCTATTATCGATTTCCAAAACAGAGATCAATTTTTCTTCCGGGTTTGACGTTAGAACTACAAGCGTTGATTCATTTTTTTGATACGATTGAAGAGTCTTTGGCTCGATAGATCCTTGAAAAAATATCGGTCCGTTGAATGCCCCATTATTATTGAGATACAATGATACATGCGGTGATTGTTTATTGCCAACAAGGATATCATCCCAGCCATTGCGATCAACATCGAAAGTTAAAACATTCGTAGGTTGTAAGCCGGTACAATAAGTCTGTTCCGAAGTAAAATAATTTTTAAAATCCGCATTATAGAATAGCCGAAGTCGTAATGACGCTTGGTCTAAAATTGCCAAATTATAGTTGCTCTTTCTTTCGTGTTGAAATAATTGTGCTCTTGTGGGCATTTTGCCCGCAGAAAAATTGATCTCATCATGAAATAAACCATCTCCATCGTTGAGCCGGACAGTAAAACCATGCTCGGTTTCGTTTAAAATACCGATATCCACTTTACCATCTCTATTCATATCACCAGTCAGAATTGTGGTCGGAAAATTTTCTAATTGAAGAATCTGAGATTGTTTAAAATTACC
>DASRUF010000168.1:0-3729 GCA_035655575.1 Bacteroidota bacterium
GTATGAGAATTACGCATATCTTCGAGACTCATGCACAAGCAGATCATCTTTCGGGTGCTAAGCGGCTCTCGGAATTGAGCGGAGCGCCTGTTTGCTATCATGAGTCGGCGAAGGCAGCATTTCCTATCAAGGGGATGAAGGACGGAGAAGAAATATTCGTTGGAAATATCCTCCTGAAGGTAATACATACACCGGGCCATACTCCCGATAGCCTTTGTTTTCTCGTCAGCGATACGACACGGAGCAAGGAACCCTGGCTTGTCTTAACAGGAGATACGCTCTTTGTCGGTGACACCGGGAGACCCGATCTCGATGGCAGCGCTGAGCACTTATATGACAGCGTTTGGAAAAAACTCATGACACTGAACGACACCGTCGAAATTTATCCAACACACTTCGCTGGTTCCTCATGCGGAAAAGCGATGAGTCCAAAACCGAGCTCGACCATAGGATTTGAACGGCGATTTAATCCGTCGCTGCAGGTCAAATCGAAGAGCGATTTTGTTGACTATGTTATGGCTGATCTCCCCGTTCAGCCGCCGCGGTTTCAAAAAGTTCGTCAATTCAACCTGGGATTTCTCAAAGATCCTCCGATTGAGCGAACCTACGATGCCCATTCGCTTCAAATTACCGTTGAGCAATTACAAGAGAAACTGAAGAAGGGAGAGAAACCGTTCATCCTCGATGTTCGTGAACCGGTTGAATACCAGATCGCTAACATCAGTGGCAAGCTTATCCCCTTGGGGGAAATCCCAAAGCGGTATACTGAGCTCGATACGAACAAGGAGATTGTTGTTTACTGCCATCACGGAAACCGCAGCCAACGCGCAGTGGAATTTCTCTATGAAAAGGGATTCAAGAATGTAAAAAATCTCGTTGGAGGTATCGATGCATGGTCGGTGAAGATCGATTCAAAGGTGCGAAGGTATTAACGGATTTTTCGGAAGAAAGGTTATATAAATAAAAACCCGGTCTATGACAGATCGGGTTTTATTTTTATTGAACGAAAAATAATCTGGTGAGAACTACTCTAAAGTTCCCTCGCTCTTGAGCTTGTTGTTGAAGTAAGAATTACTCGACTTCAATTCAAATTTTCGTTCCCCATCATGATATGAGCATGAAACCGTCTTCGCTTGCATAAATATCGGGCTTAACTTACTCTTGGTGTTTATATACGTAAGAGGATTTTTTCCATCGCCGCCGAGTATTGGCTCAGTCTCTAAGGTACAAATCTTGCCGTCATCGAGTTTCACAGTGTATTTTCCGTTTTTGCCCGAGATATCAATTTTTGCAGCACTTGCCGATTCTACCGGTCCGAATCCCTTGTAGTAATTTTTAGCAAATGCCGTTGCAGCTTCCTTCTGCTTATCATCTTTTGCGTCCACATAGACTCGCACCCATTCCCCGGGAGTCGTGGCATAGGCAAACTTTACACCTGTTAAATCTACGCCCATATAGCTCCCCTCAGTCAGTGATGTAAATCCAACGCCCTGACATCCCATCTCAACATCGCCAGTTAGTTCGCAGGTGCATGGCGCAGTGCAACTACACCCTTCAACCGTCATGCCTTGAGCTTTCCATTTGCCGTCAGCGATAGCGGTTCCGGAGAAGAGCATAACGATACCACAAATGGCAAGTCCAAGAAGAACAAAATAACGTGATTGCATATAACCCTCCATAATGAATTTTGTGATTGTGATTTAGTTGTTTATTGATGATTTTGTAGTGAAGATATAACAGACATAAAAAAATAAGGTACTCAAGCATCAAACGCAAATAGCTTGGACTGGTTATGACCAGTCACCCCATATGATAAACAGTGTAACCTGCCGTTTGACTAGTTCGAAAACTATTGCTTTTCTTGTGAGGAAACAACGATATCCTTCTTCGTACTACCTACAATGTCTAACAGCTCCAGTTGTTCTTTTTCAGGAACCTTAAACTTGGCGAGGCTTGCTTTGAAATCCACAACAAGAGCATCCCATTCTTTCTCCGTAATGTTGAGATGTTTGTGTGATTCCTTCATTGATAGACCGGTGTACTTGCAAGGTCCTCCTGTCACCTGGCAAACCAATTCTGTTACTCGGTATTTCAAGCCGGCGACCGGTACGCGATCGCGTGCTTCTTTGATGGCTGGGTTAGCATTAAGAATGTCATTTGCTATAACCCGGTTGAGAAAATCATCGACAACGGTTGCAATGGCATACACACCGCCAAGTCGATCGTAAAGTGATGCTTCCTTTTTACTTTTTTCTTTTTCTTGCCCTGTGGCGTCAATACCTGATAGAGCAAGGCTCATAAATACCAATGGCAATAAAAGAACAAAAAATGAACGCTTCATGGTGTAACTCCTTTGAATGTGATGTTATGAATTGAATAATGATGATTCGAAAGGTACGGAGAAAATAGAAATTTTTCAACTTCTGCAATCCAATTCGATGAAGGAATCGTTTGAATTTTCGAATACATCTTTAATTATCTGGCGGGCTTGTACTTTATCCATGATTAGCTTCTCTTAATTTGCCTGGTTTGTCTCGATTTTTGTAAATAGTTTTTCTTCGAAACGATAGATTTACCCAACCTTCTTTCCAATTGTTTCCTCGCGTCGCCGGCGATATCTCCGCCAGCTTTTGCATCAGATTTTAATTTAGGTACGCCGTGTGAATCTTCTGTACGATGGATCTCAGTCGTTGCACGGTCCCCCAACATCGTAAAAATCAATTCAAAATCATCCATATGGTCGCGGAGGTTTTCACGTTTTAATTTCTTGATCTTTTTATACTGCGACGGCGTAACTCCAAAAGTTGCTTTCGATATTTCTGAGGTGAGAATTTCATAATCTTTTTGTTCTTTAGCTCCACGCTTTTGCCATTCATCGGTCAACTCCTCCCTGATTGCAATTCCACGCATACGTTTTTCTATCCAATCGTCGGGAAAACCTTTTAGCTTGTATAGCATTCTTGTTCGTTTTGTTGCCAACTCGGGATTTTCAATTTCCTGAATGCGCTCGTAACCGACTTTAGCGAGCCAGCGTTTAAACGGCTCTGCCTTAGGGGAAGGAATTGATTGTATAAGACGGAAAATACATTCGGTGTTAGCGCAGTTTATTTTTTGGAGACCACCTTCAGTTTGTATTGAAAGGGGGGTGGCAATTTGCCCCCACCCTTTAGCAAGTTCGGGATCACGCCTGCGCATATCTTTTATATATCCATCTGGCTGTACCGAATCAGTTAATGCAGCAACGACATCTACAATTGCAAACCACCATTCATTATTATGAATTATTCTTCGGATTTGTCTTCCTTTGAATAAAGCAACTTTATTATTTTCCATATCATCCTCCTGTGAAGTATAAAGATAAAATAACTTCTCTTTTACCAAAAGCAGTTGGTTTATTTCGAAAGCAACCAAGTCGTTGTAAAATGCTATTGTAACTTACCGAAATTTTCACACTCAGTCAATAACACCATGGTCCCTGCAAATTCTTGTTCAAGCAGTTTGAAAAATCACACACTTTTCCTTACTTTGAGGTTGATTAACAATCTGTCGCATGATTATAAATCCCAAACAACTCCAGAGTCTCCAGAAAACAATCATAGAATGTAGGGAATGTCCACGGCTCGTTCGGTGGCGTGAGAAGGTTGCGCGAGAAAAAGTAGCACGCTATAAAAACTCGGACTACTGGGGAAAGCCAGTACCAAGTTTCGGTGATACCAAGGCACGTCTATT
>DASRUF010000169.1:0-2978 GCA_035655575.1 Bacteroidota bacterium
TGAGCAACGTGTTGCAGAAAATGTCCGAGCACATGGTACGAAGCGTTCAGACCTCGCCGCACGTCCAGGCAGTCCACGAATGTGATATGACGAACATCGATACTCTGCGTCGTAAACATTCGGCAAGCTTCGAGAAGCGTGAGAGTTTCAAGCTCACGTTCATGCCGTTCATCTGTGATGCTGTCGTGAAAGCACTCAAACAGTTTCCTCTGGTAAACTCTTCCATCGAGGGTGATAAGATCATTATGAAGCACTTTATCAACCTTGGGATTGCCGTTGCTTCTGAGAATGGGTTGATCGTCCCCGTCATTAAGAATGCAGAAGAAAAAAACTTTATCGGTCTTGCTCGTGCTGTGAACGACCTTGCAGCTCGCACACGCTCCAAACGATTGATGCCGGCTGATATTGAGAACGGAACCTTCACCGTTACCAACTATGGTGTTTTTGGTACAATGATTGGCATCCCGATTATCAACCAGCCGCAGGTTGCAATTCTCGGTATCGGTGCGGCGAAGAAACGCCCTGTCATTATAAACGATGCGATTGCGATTCGTACGATTTCGTATTTAACACTTTCATTCGATCACCGTATTGTTGATGGTGCATTGGGCGGCTCGTTCGTTGATGCTATCGTGAAGAATCTTGAAAACTTTGTCTACGACTCGTAGAGATGAGAACCAGGTTCTTTAAATCCGAAACTCTAAATACTAATTTCTAAACAAATTCGAAGCACGAAATCCCAATGAGTGGAGATAAGTATTATGATTTAGAGGAACGAACGTTACGCTTTACAAAACAAGTTGTTGAATTTCTCAAACAGGTCCCGAATACGCTTGAGAACACTGAATTCAGTAAACAGTTAATTCGTTCATCTAGTTCGGTAGGTGCAAATTACATAGAAGCAAATGAGTCATTAGGGAAGAAAGACTTTCTAATGAGAGTAAGAATTTGTAAGAAAGAATCTAAGGAAACAAAATATTGGATAGAGCTACTAACGTGCCCAGATGGACTCGATAATAAACGCAAAACTTTAATCCAAGAAGCAATCGAGCTTATGAAAATTTTTGGTGCTATTTTAGAAAAATCGAAATGAATTTCTTGATGTTTGGAATTTAATATTTAATATTTTGAATTTGTTTAGGATTTAGAGTTTAGAAATTAGTATTTTGCTCATTATGAACTTTGTCATTCAAGAAATATCACCCCAACGTGAAGCTATTACCAGATCGACAATTCGTCGTCGCCCAGAATGGCTGAAGGCTCGCATTCCCGGCGGCGAACATTACTCTCATCTGCGTGATCTCATTGACACACACAAGCTCCATACCGTGTGCCAAGAAGCCCGTTGCCCGAACATGGGGGAGTGCTGGAACAACGGCACAGCAACGTTCATGATCCTCGGGGATGTGTGTACGCGAAGCTGCGGGTTCTGCGCTGTGAAAACAGGCATGCCAACCGAGCTTGATGCTGATGAACCTTATCGTGTTGCACAAGCGGTGAAACTCCTTGGACTTCGCCATACAGTAATCACTTCTGTGAACCGTGACGAACTCTATGACGGAGGCGCACAGATTTTTGCAGAAACGATTCGTCGAACGCGGGAGATGAATCCCCACACAACAATTGAAGTGCTCATACCTGATTTTAAAGGAGAAGAATTTGCATTGAACATTGTGCTCGATGCATTTCCAGATATTCTGAATCATAACATGGAGACAGTTCCTCGATTGTACCCGACCGTTCGACCGCAAGCGAAGTACCAACGCTCGCTGGAGTTGTTAGAGAGAGCAAAGCGCAGAGGTTTCGTTACAAAGACCGGGATGATGCTCGGGATCGGTGAGGAACCCGAAGAGGTTATCAGCGTGATGCAGGATTTACAAAGAATTAAATGTTCTATTCTCACGCTGGGTCAATATCTCCAACCAACGAAGGAACATCTTCCCGTCGATCGCTTCGTTCATCCTGATGAGTTTAAGATGCTGAAAGAAATCGGATTACGAATGGGCTTTAAACATGTGGAGTCAGGACCGATGGTGAGAAGCTCGTATCATGCGGAACAACAGATATAGATATTCGCAATTGAAGGAGTTTGACTAATGCCAAAATATGAAATAATTCTCTATTGGAGTAAAGAAGATAAAGTCTTTGTTGCCGAGGTGCCGGAGCTTCCCGGCTGTATGGCTCATGGTAGCAGAGAGGAGATAGCTTTAAAGAAAGTTAAGGAAGCAATTAGTCTATGGATTGACACTGCAAAAGAATTTGGAGATCCAATTCCAGAACCCAAAGGGAGGAAACTTATGTATGCTTAGATATTTTTTTGATCAAAATCCAATAGGATATGGGATTCAAACATGTGGAATCGGGACCATTAGTGAGAAGTTCGTACCATGCGGAAAGACAATTGAGCTTAAATGTAAAAAGTGTTTTGGCATGAGTAATGAATTTTCTATAAAAAGTCCGTGTCATATGAGTTTCTTCATTTCCAACATTTTCCTTGCCTATCTCCTGAATTTTCACTAAATTTGACAAGTTTCAATCCGCCACAGGCTCATTCCAAAAGCGGAATATTATACAAACCTTCGGTTATTTTCACAATTTAAGGATTTTTGTGTCGTTAGCTCAAAGATTGACATATTCATTCAAGCAAAATGAGGTTATTCAAAAGTGGTTTCTCGTCGATGCATCGAATCAAACATTAGGTAGAGTAGCGAGTCGTGTTGCCCATTTACTGCGCGGTAAACACAAACCGATATTCACTACCAACGTTGATTGTGGTGATTATGTTGTTGTGATCAATGCTGAGAAGGTGAAGGTAACAGGAAAACGATCTGAAACTAAAACGTATTTTCATTATACGGGATATCCCGGTGGCGCTCGCGTTGTATCGTTTCGAGATCTTATGAAAACAAATCCTGAACGAGTGTTTACTCATGCTGTTAAAGGAATGATACCCCATAATCGGCTTGGTGCGCGGGTGA
>DASRUF010000170.1:0-6406 GCA_035655575.1 Bacteroidota bacterium
ATCTTTATTTTTCCGCAGATAATCAATTTCCTGAATGCACCGGCCGCTTGGTGTGTAATACTTTGCCGTCGTTAATTTCAATTGTGTATTGTATGAAAGAGGAGTGATTGTTTGGACTAATCCTTTTCCGAATGTTCTAACACCGAGAATGATGCCCCTATCTAAATCTTGTATAGCCCCTGCGACAATTTCGCTCGCGCTTGCGCTGTTACGATTGACAAGAATGACAAGTGGTACATTGGGAAGCATGGGTTCCTCAACGACAAAATATTTTTTTTCGGATTCAGACTTCCTGCCACGCGTACTAACAACCAGACTTCCTTTTGGTACAAACTTCTCAACAACATCGACAGCAACATCGAGTAACCCGCCTGGGTTATCACGCAGGTCAAGAATCATACTTTTGATTGAATCTTTCAGTCTCAATTCCTTGATGGCCAATCGTAGCGCATCCCCCGCGCCACGAGAGAAACGATCAAGTCGAACGTAAGCAATTCCGTCGTCGATGAAATCCGAATAGCTAATATTTTTAAGTTGTATCTCTTCACGGACTAACACAAACTCTAATGGTTTGTTCTCTCCCTCACGTTCTATCTTGAGACGAACTTCCGTTCCCGGCTCACCCCGTGTCATCGATCGGACAGCGTCGGGTTTGAAACCAATCACAGATGTTCCATTTACCTCGAGTAGGCGATCTCCGGGCTGAATACCCTGTCTCTGGGCAGTGTAACCTTCCATACATGTGACAATAGTGATAAATCCGTCACGGATACCTATGGTGACCCCAATTCCACCATATTTTCCACTGGTAATGAGCTCCACTTCGTCACCCTCAGTCTCATTGATGAAATTCGTATATGGATCCAACGTTCCCAACAAGCCATCGATCCCGGCTTCCATAAACTTCTCGGGATCGACTTCATCGACATAATTCATTGTTATTTCTTTATAAACCCGTCCAAAGATATCGATGCTTTTTTGAATCTTAAAGTAATAATCGGTATTCGTAATCGTGAAACCTGCAAGGAATAAACAGCAAAGAACTAAGCCGAATAATCCATATCTATAAAAAACTTTTTTTCTTTCGAGAATATTCTGTTTCATTTCGAGAATCCTTACTTCTTGAATTGTTGATGAATGATTTTCAAAATCTCTTCGTGAATTTCCTGAATCGGCTTCATGCCATCGAGGAGAATCACACGATGTGCTTCCTCCGTTGCAAGTGCATGATACCCTTGTCGCACTTTGTCATAGAAATGATTCCCCGATAATTCCATCCTATCGGCGGACATTTTAGCAATATTTCTTCTTCTGATAATTTCGTCCGTCGGTATATCAATGAGTATTGTGAGATCCGGAATCACACCGCCAATTGCAATCATATTAATTCCTTTTACTTGTTGAAGATCGAGGCCACGTCCGTATCCTTGGTAAGCAGTTGTCGAATCATAAAACCGATCACAAATAACAACCTTTCCTTCATCAAGTGCCGGGCGAATTATTTCACTAACAAGCTGAGCTCTTGCAGCTGAAAAAAGAAAAAGCTCGGTCGCCTGTGTCATCTCGGGGTGTTTTTTATCCAGCAGGATCTCTCGAATCTTTTCTGAGACCGCTGTGCCCCCCGGTTCCCGTAAGAAGAGAACTTGTTTACCGATTTGTTTCAGATGATCAACGAGGAGCGTTGCTTGTGTAGTCTTCCCCGAGTAATCAAGTCCTTCAAAGGTGATGAACATAGGTTGCTTTTAGTGCAGAATTCAATGTCAAAGTAACCAAAATCCAATAATTATACAACTCATACCTTGCCTATAAAACAAAATTTGATTACTTTAACCCAGTTTGAAGTGATTGAATCGTGGAATGCCCAAGAAAAAAATAAAAAGCACATCGAATAGCCCCAAGAAATACCTCGACCAAAACCTCGCGATACCACAGAAGCAATCGTTCACAAAAAAAATAGATTCTCGCAAAGAAGATTCTCACCTTATTCACTCCGCACTTCATGGTGATCAACCTGCCTTTCAAGAACTTATGCGTAAATACCACGATGCAATTTTTAACTTGATTTACCGCATAGTCCACAATAAGGAACAGGGAGAAGATCTCACCCAAGAAACATTTGTCAAAGCTTTTGCCTCCCTAAGGAGCTTTAATGAGGAATATGCTTTTTCTACTTGGCTTTATAAAATCGCAACAAATTGCAGTATCGATTATCTCCGAAAGAAAAAGTTAGAGACTTTCTCTATAGATAAACCGATCGCAGTTGAGGAGAGTGATTATAAATATGAATTACCTGATACATCATACCAACCTGACAGGGACATTATCCAGCAACAACGCCTCAAGATCATCGAAGAAGCCATTAATAAGCTACCCGAACGATATAAGCGTGTCATTATCCTTCGACATACCGAGGAACGAGATTACGCTGAAATCGCAAAAATGCTAAAACTACCTATTGGCACAGTGAAAGCCCACATATTCCGTGCTCGGGAGCTTCTCAATAAATACCTACGTGGCAAGATATCACACTACTGAAACATCAATGAAATATTTACGTACAAACCAGTAGATCATATATGCGATTCCAACGATTTCTATATTTTATCCCGATTCTCCTGACCATACCTTTTCTAATCTTCACTGGCTTTCTTTATCTCACAGCAGATCGGTATAGTAAAGAACTCCCACTCTCTCACGAACGGGAATTGAAAGTGGACATTGAGGCGGGATTGGGTAATGTCAATATCGGCCGCGGGACATCGGCGACGTTATTAAATCTCGTGGTGGATGCTGACAAATATACCGAACTCTCAAATTGTTTCGATTATACGCTCGACGATGACATCGGTTATCTGAATATCAATACTTCTGAGGTATGGGAGAAAAAATCCCGTGAGAAAAAGAAAAAACACTCGGTTCATATTGGCGATGTTGAATCCATCACTTGGGACATGCGATTCACAGACGCAATCCCGATTTCATTCGATATGGAACTTGGTTTGGGAAAAGGAGATTTGGATTTTACGGGTTTGGTTGTGAAAGATTTAAATCTCTCTCTCGGTGCGAGCTCAGTATCGTTGAAATTTGATCAACCGAATAAAACCGTCATTAAAGATTTAACTATCGAAGCAGGCTTATGCAAGTTTCAAGGCGTAGGATTAGGTGATGCAAATTTCAACCATCTAAAGTTTGAAGGCGGAGTCGGAAAATACTCGCTCGATTTCGGCGGACACTTAGCAAGAGAGGTCGACGTTGACATCGAGCTTGGTTTAGGTGCATTAACTGTTACTATTCCTGAAGATGTCGGTGTAAAAGTGTATTGCGAAAAGAACTGGGTCACTCACCTTGATTTCGATCGGAGCCTTGAAGAGGAAGAGGAACACACTTACTACTCACCAAATTATAGGACGAGTAAAGGAAAGATTAATATGAACATCGAAGCAGGCTTAGGAAGCGTTAAGATTCGACACGACTGATCGAAAATCGTACTCGTTACTACCTCCCGAAGAGATAATACAATCCCCACCGCTGTAATTGTGAGTATTCCCCCCCTTTTGCAAGTGCAACCATTGCCTGATAATACGCTTGGTTAATAAAGAGGCCCGATTGTAAGCTTGTATAAAAAACTTCACCAAAGTATTTTTTTGTTTTTCGTTCACCCTGCCACATCGTAACGATGACTGTTGGTGAACCATTCGCAAGAAATGCTAGTGGTGCATAACGCCACATTCCTCCAGGTGTCTCACTAATATTACTGAATATCAATGCTTGGGGTGGTTGAACAATACATAACTCGCCCAATGGTATCTCTCGGCTTCCCGGCGGTTGCTGTCCATCAGATATCACCATCACAGAATTCTCTGGAATTTTTGTATCGAGTGAAAACTCCGCAGCGATGTGGAGTACATCATACCTCGTTGTAAGGAGTTTATCAAGTGTAGCCGAATCATTAAACAACATCTCCGCCTTCTCATAAAAACTCCTAATATCTACTAACTCATATTCTACATCCCAATCCGTTTTTCCCGGATGTCCAAATCCTACAATGTTGCTTGAATATTTCTCTGGTTGAGGTGAGAAAAGCAGGACTGCCGCCGTTGGTAGATAATGGACTGGTATTCGTTCAATCAACGAACCTGCTGCCGATTTCAATGTATGAAGAGGTAGCCAGCCAAAATCTTCTGGGAACACAACGTACAATTTTGAAATGCCGTCAAAGAATGGCAGAATGGGATCAATGAGAACATCGTATAACAAATGTGAAAGATCGTTGAGGCGCGGATGTGCTCTCGCTGCGTTGAGCTGTGTGGTGCCACCGTGGAGACGCGGATCACCTATTAATTGTTTATACTCTTGAATTAATGACAGAATACGATCACGAGCAATTGATATTTTCTTAATCACCTCACTATCTTTCTTCACCACGATAGTGAAAATCCCTTCTTCTTGCAGAGAGAATTCAATTAACGCCGTCTTTTCCGGTAATACTTCCTGAATATTTTCTAATGGAACTGACTTCATTGAGACAATCCATTGAATGTCGTGTTTGATATTCTTCTCAAGAGAAGAAACTTTATCAAGTTGTTCCGGAAAATGTTTTCTGAGTACTTCAATTCGATCAACATTCTGCCCACCTGCGCCTGATAACTCATCAAGAATCTCGTTTTCAAGAAGTGATAATCCTTTTCTTTGCCGTTGTAATTCTAATATATAATCATTGAATTTTGAATCGGTGGTTCGGATTGAAATCTGTGAAAAGAATCGTACAATATCGAAGAGATTCTTCCGCTCTATCAAATCAAATGCATCTCTCACGTTATCAGCCGAACACTGAATTTGGAGAGGTGCATCATACCAATCAGATTTTTCCCCCAGCATGAAAACATGCACGAGATCTGTTAGTAAACTATTGGCATCCATTGCCATCAGTTGTTCTTCATGAAGCTCAAGAGCTTGCTGATAAGCATTCAACGCCTCAAAGGGATAATTCCGAACTTCTAACATTCGGGCTTTGAGAAATTGTGCTATCATTTCACCCTGCCTAAAGCCCACCATTTGACAAGTATCGGCTAACGTTGAACATCGGTGCAACAGATCCGAATGATTTTTGTTTGTAATTTTGCTTTGTAATTTCCAGTCGGAGGCAGTCACCATGACCTGGAGTAGCAATTCCATCGCAACTTGATGTGATTGGCGGGTGTATTGCAAAGCATCGGCAAAATGCCGAGATGCATCTTGAAAACGGTTAGCTCGGTAAGCGAGTGTACCCAAGGGAACCAAAACATTAACGTAATATTTCGGATCCATGCCTGTCTCCAGCAAACTCAGCGCTTTCGAATAAGCATGAAAGGCGCTATCGATTCGATTTATTGATTGCTGATAACGCCCCCATTGACAGTATGCATCAATAAACCCTTCCAATTTTTTTTGCGATGATTCATACTCCACCCATTCACGGAAGACCTGATATGTTTTCGCGTGATCGATCATCGATCCCTGGGCTGAGAGCAACATTGAATACAACATACCGGTATTTACGCGGTTATACACGAGACTATCAATTTGCATAAGCTCCCTCAGCACAACTGCTTCATGCTCATACTTTCCCGCCTGATGGTTCGCTTTTGCTTGAATAAGTAGCGCTGTATAAGTGTCTTTGAGATCAGATAAGAGCTTAGCAGCAGTCGCAGCGTCTTCACTAAACGCTAACGCTGAAGAATAATTTCCCAACGATAAGTGCAAATCGGCAAGACCGATTTTTACTTTTCGATCAAGTTTCTTATCGCCGCTTAACCGAAAATAATCAAGCGCAGTGTTCAGATACGAAAGGGCAGAGTCATATTGACCAAGATAACGAAGGATCCCTCCCAGAAGATAATAGTTTTCACCCAGAGCGGAATCCCGACGTACCTCGCTATTCAAAACAATCGATTGGTGGAGTAAGGGGACGGCGGCTTCATATTTTTGCTGGTTGATCAAAGATTCAACTTGAACAGCCAATCGATCGGCTTCGCTTTGTTTTTCTTCTGTGCTCTTCCCACACCCAAAAAGATAAAGTGTGATTAGTGTTAAAAATCCCACTAATACATTTTTACTAATACTCACATTCATATTTACATTGTCCCTAATAAAAAACCGTTCCGTCCAGATGAAACAGACGAAACGGCTCTTAGTGTAAATCGATTTTCAAAAGAGCTTACCAACCAAATCCAACACCTACTGTTGCTACCGGTTGTGATGCGAGTGAGTAATCTGCATTTACTTTCAGAATCAATAAGTCAAGGCCGAGTCCTATCGTGGCTCTGACGCTGTTCTTTCCTGTGTCATCGAAACCAATACGCTTTGAAATCATGGGACCGGTGGGATTTGTTGGATCGGTATATTTTGCATCATAGCCAAATGACAT
>DASRUF010000171.1:0-2230 GCA_035655575.1 Bacteroidota bacterium
GATGTTTCAGGGTAAACCACTGGTCAATGCGCTGATTGCCGCTACCTACAAGGGTTATACTGAGAATGCCGATACGTACTACCAGTCAGCACGAGCGGATGGAGAGGGTGTTGTTACAATACGCTTGACACATGCTGGACCATGGCTTATACGCACAGTTCACATGCTACCCTCGAAAGATACAAAAGATGCAGATTGGGAAAGCTGGTGGGCGTCGATGACGTTGGAGGTGAGGACAGAATAGATTCTGAATACTCTGATCCTAATTCTTAATGGACTGAGGATCTTGAAATTCAAGAGAGGAGGGTTGAAGGCTAAATAACCGCGTGGATAGAACTTTCGGTTGAACTTTTGCTGTGAAGTGTAAATGATACACTTCTATCCGTTCGCTACAGTGTTTCCTACGCTCTTAGGGAAAAAAGTTTTTGAGCGTAATTACTCAAAAATTACTGTTAAAGTGTTTGCAGCCCCGAGGAACAAATAGGCTGTAATGGCAAGCGCGACAGTCCACCACAGAGCTAATTCTGACTTTTCTTTTAATGTTGCTGTATGCATATGACCTTCCTATTATTGAATGTAATATAATTTTGTCAATGCTGAAAAGCAAGGGAAAAATTGGTATATCGAAAAAATATATAAAATCATAGATTTTAGCCAGAAAATAAACAAGTAAAACGCACTCCCGGTCCCCGTTTTAGCTCAGTTCATAATCGTAAGAGGGATTTTAAACCTCAAGCTTCATTTTTGGTAACAACTTCCCTAATCACTTGATGTATCTCTTTCATATCGACGCGACCTTTTCGCAGGTATGGAATTTCATGCATTTTCAATTCGGTGAGATCTTTTACGTCTAGATCTCGGCCAGTGATGACAATGACAGGAATCGTCTTGAGTTTTTTATTCGCTTTTAGGTCACGTATGAGATCGAAACCGCTCATCCGATTGAGTGCGAGATCCATAATGATGGCTGAGGGTTTTTCTTTCTCCACCCATTCGATGAAATTCTCCTCGAGGGGAAAAAGGACTCCTAAGAAGCCTTCGTCCTCAACGACGTATTTCATCAGTTCAGAGAACCCAGGGCTGTCTTCGACAATGAGAACTTTTTTCTTCATGCTGTTTAATGTACATCATTGGCTTCGGTGGAAACAATGAATCAATGTCGTGAAGTTACGGAAGCTGTGGGAAGAAAATACTGCCATAACATAGAGAGATTTCAAATAAAAGTCAATTCATTGTGGGGTGTTTCTTTGACTTTCAACGAAAAAATTTGTAAGTTGTTACGTAATTTTGCCAAAAACTCATAAAATTTAGGATAGAATACTATGTTTGCAGTTGTAGATGTCGCTGGACAGCAGGTGAAAGTAAGTCCTTCAGAGAAACTATTCGTTCCTAATCTTAAGGAAGAGATTGGAAACATCGTGAAGTTTGATCATGTTTTACTTTATGTTGATGATAGCAATGTAAAAATTGGTAATCCGTTCGTGAAAAACATCTCAGTTGAGGCAAAGATTCTTGGTCATCGTAAAGATGAAAAAGTGATTGTGTTCAAAAAGAAACGACGGAAAGGCTATCGCGTACGAAGAGGACATCGTCAACAGTACACAGAAATTGAGATTACCAAGATAAGTTAAGGAGATAATGATATGGCACATAAAAAAGGTGGTGGAAGCTCACGGAACGGCAGAGATAGCAATGCACAGAGATTGGGTGTAAAGAGGTTTGGTGGTGAAAAAGTGACTGCAGGCAGTATTTTGGTCCGGCAGCGCGGGACTCGGTTCGCTCCAGGTGCGAGTGTTGGCCTCGGTAGCGATGACACACTTTTTGCACTCACTGGTGGTGTAGTGAAGTTTAATCGAATCAGAAAAGCGAAAACAATAGTAAATATCGTCCAGTCGTAATCATCCCATCGTTTGTTCTTTATTTCCCGTTTCAGCGTTGAAACACCGCATGTTGTTGACAGGTTGAACGGGTTTTTTATTTTTAAACTTTTCAATAGAACTTTTCTTAAAGGAATCCAACTATGAAAATTTCAGTCATTGGTGCGGGCAATGTAGGTGCAACAGCCGCACAGCGGATTGTTGATAAAGAACTGGCTAACGAAGTTGTCCTTCTCGATATTATTGAAGGAGTACCTCAGGGTAAGGGGCTTGATATGTACGAGTCAGGCCCAATTGAAGGAACGGATACACGAGTCATCGGGACAAATAGTTATGATGATACCTCCGGCTCC
>DASRUF010000172.1:0-4353 GCA_035655575.1 Bacteroidota bacterium
TAGACGAACTAACTAACATAGGAGTCATCTCTTTATATGCCGCGTATTGAATTAACAGAACTTCTCGATGCTGGTGCTCATTTCGGGCATCTTACCCGCCGGTGGAATCCAAAAATGAAGCCATTCATCTTCATGGAACGAAATGGCATTCATATCATCGACCTCAAAAAAACTCAAGAGCTGCTCGAGGCAGCATGCAATGCTCTTTCAAATATCGTTGCCGAGGGCAAGCGCATCCTCTTTGTCGGAACAAAACAACAAGCAAGTCAAATAATCCAGGAAGAGGCTGTGCGGTGCGGCCAATTTTATGTCGCGGCGCGATGGTTAGGAGGTATGTTAACGAACTTCGCAACGATTCGTAAGAGCGTGAAGCGATTGACCAATATTGAAAAGATGGAGTCGGATGGGACGTACGATAAAATCACAAAAAAAGAAATCCTGGTTCTCGATCGGGAGAAAGAGAAGTTACATAATGTTCTCTCAGGTGTTGTTGAAATGACCCGCCAGCCCGGTGCGATCTATGTGGTTGATATTAAAAAAGAAGAAATTGCAGTAAAAGAGGCAAGGCGACTTGGAATTCCTGTCTTTGCGATTGTTGACACGAATTGTGATCCCGCATTGGTCGATTATCCAATTCCCGCCAACGATGATGCTATAAAATCGATTCAGGCAATAACGAAGTACCTTGCAGACGCAGTGAACGAAGGACTTCAACGGAGATCAGCAATCCAAGAACAGGCTGAAGTTGAAAGTTCATCGGAAAAATTATCCAACGTGCCGTCTGTCAATTGATCAATATTCTTATGAAAGGGATAGAGAACGGTAAAACTATGGAAATTACATCTGAATTAGTCAAACGATTGCGAGATCAAACCGGTGCTGGAATGATGGAATGTAAAAAAGCACTCACGGAATCGGATGGTAATATGGAGAAAGCTGTTGATTATCTACGCAAACGGGGTGCAGCAACGGCAGAAAAGCGAGCCAATAGAACGACCAATCAGGGACTTGTTGAAGCATATATTCATGCTGGTGGACGTATTGGCGCTCTGGTTGAAGTGAACTGCGAAACAGATTTTGTGGCGAAAACGGATGACTTCAAACAATTAGCAAGAGATATTGCAATGCAGCTTGCCGCAATGAATCCGAGGTATGTATCACGTGAAGATGTCTCGAAGGAAGTCATTGACCATGAATTGGAAATTTATCGTGCTGCTGCTTTGAACGACAAAAAACCTCCGCAAGTAACTGATCGTATTGCTCAAGGTAGATTGGAAAAGTTTTTTCAGGAAGTATGCTTGCTTGAACAGACATTCATCAAAGATGCAGGTAAAACAATAAAAGATTTGATCCTCGAAGTATCTGCAAAGACCGGCGAGAAAATAACTATACGACGTGTTCAAAGATTTCATCTTGGTGAAAATGGAGTTTGATGGTCTGATACACGGAGAGATTCTACATCGTTGAGACCTATTTTAATAAACTATGAAGAAGAAGCTAAAATATAAACGTATTCTTTTAAAAGTAAGCGGAGAAGCGCTCATGGGTAAGAAGGAATTTGGTATCGACCCAGATATCCTTCAACGTTACGCCGGAGAACTTCAGGAGCTTGTGAATGGGGGTGTTGAAATTGGAATCGTCATCGGTGGGGGAAACATTTATCGCGGTATCGAAAACTCTTCGGATGGCGTAGATAAAGTTACGGGCGATAACATGGGAATGCTTGCGACGATTATCAATGGCTTGGCACTACAGAGTGCGCTTGAACATCGTGGCGTATACACGAGGCTCGTAAGCCCTATCAAGATGGAAGAAATTGCCGAGCCTTTTATTCGCCGTCGTGCAATTCGTCATCTTGAAAAGGGAAGGGTAGTTATTTTTGGCGCCGGTACTGGAAATCCATATTTTACAACTGATACAGCAGCTGCGCTCCGTGCGGTCGAGATTAAAGCCGATGTTATCATTAAAGGAACTCGTGTCGATGGTGTTTATGATTCCGATCCTGAAAAAAATCCGAAAGCTTTCAAATATCGGGATATTTCTTATCATGATGTGCTTACAAAAGATTTGAAGGTGATGGACCTTACAGCCATTACTCTTTGCAAGGAAAATAAGATGCCGATTATCGTCTTCAACCTGAATAAAGCTGGTGATCTCAAACGCTTGATGGAGGGCGAGAAGATTGGCACCATTGTTTCTGCAGTCTAAAATGAGTGGCGACGATCCGAAAACATTGATTACCTCTTGATGTTCATTCTTTTTACTATTGGAGGAGTTTGATGATGATTAAGGATATCATAAAACAAGCTGAAGAGAAGATGCACAAAGCTACGGAGGTTGTGCGGCAAGAATTTGTGAAGATTCGAACGGGAAAAGCGACTACCGCGCTTCTCGACGGTGTGAAAGTGGAATACTATGGTTCTTTGGTACCCCTCAATCAAGTAGCCAATGTAAGTGTGCCTGATGTCCATACTATTTCCATCCAACCATGGGAAAAGAGCATGATTGCTCCAATTGAGAAGGCAATATTATCCGCGAATTTAGGTTTGAATCCAGTTTCCGATTCAAGCGTAGTTCGTGTTCCGATTCCACCATTGAACGAGGAAAGACGAAGAGAGCTCGTGAAACTCATTAAGAAATTTGCCGAGGACGGAAAAATTGCCATCCGCAATGTGAGACGTGATTCGATCGAGCATCTGAAAAAATCGGAGAAAGCGGAACATTTTTCTGAAGATCAACGTAAGCGAGCCGAGGAGGAGGTACAAAAACTCACCGATAAACATATCAAAGATGTTGATGGTTTAGTTATCCTCAAAGAGAAGGAGATAATGGAAGTATAGAACATCACGCTCTTTTTTTGAACTTGATCATTTAATGAAGCCAGTCTTAAGATGTCTACGGATTGGCTTTTTTGTTCATCAATTTGGTGCTGAAATTCAAGCCTGATAGAAAAAAACTATTCGTAACATTTCCTTGTATAATTTCGTACAATCATGTAAAATATCTATAATCAATCACGTTTATTGATGGAACAAACTGCTATACAACCAAAACGGCTTTATAAATCTCGCATCAATCGGATGATCGATGGTGTCTGCGGAGGTATTGCAGAATATTTTGAAGTCGATCCCACGGTGGTTCGGATTCTCTGGGTTCTTATTACTCTACTTGGAGGAACGGGACTTTTTTTATATATCGCCGGGATGATTATCATGCCTGTCAACCCAGATCATATTTACCCTTCAAGCGTTTCGACACAGGCAAATCATAGAGGAAACACTCGACGTTTTTGGGGGATATTGTTAATTCTTCTAGGCGCCCTGATTTTATTAATCAATTTTGGCTGGTTTGCAGTATTTGATTGGTGGAGCATCTCATGGAAAGTGATTTTTCCTATCATATTAATTGTTTTAGGAATGTGGTTTATCTACCTTCATACAAGTCGACCGAACATTCAGGGTCAATCATCAGATTATTCTTCGCCTGAAACATCACCACCCTTAACTGCGGAGAGAAAAGAATTGCGACGCTCCGTTATAGATAAAAAACTTTTTGGCGTTTGTGGCGGTATCGCACACTATTTCAATGTTGACCCAACCATCGTTAGAATTCTTTTCGTATTGATAGTGATAGCTTCTACTGGTTGGGGTTTACTCTTATATATCGTGCTCACATTTTTAATGCCAGAAGAAAAATCATCCACAACTTCTATTTAAGGAGATCGTTATGGGGAGTGAAAAACCGGGTATCTCGTGGTTTGGTGTTGCACTGATCCTGTGCGGAATAGTCTTGTTACTGAGAAATTATGATCTTATCGATGTCGAGTTTTCAACAGTCCTATGGTCGTTGTTTATTCTTTTTGGTCTTGTTGAGGTGAGTAGGGGATTTTCCCGAGATCGGCGAGGAAAGATTTTCTGGGGCACAGTTATTTTCCTCTATGGTTTGTTCTTCTTTATTCGTTCCTTGGATTATGTATATGTGAGGCCATATCTCTTTCTCCCTGCGTCCTTTGTAATTTTCGGGTTGGCTTTCCTGATGATGTATCTCAACAATCTCCAAGATTGGTCTCTCTTAATTCCATCAATTCTTCTTAGCAGCATCGGTGTGCTTTTTATGCTCACAGAATTTGGATACCTCTACCATTGGGAGGTTTGGCATATTATTCAAGTGTATTGGCCCCTCGCGCTAATTCTCGTTGGTATCGGTATCATCATTCGATACCGCAGTAAAGTTCCCCCGAATGAGATGAGTTCATAGGTACTGAAGTTAGTTGCAAGAATTGATTAGTCATCATTGAAAGGTCCAACTACAATGGAAACTGCTATTAAAAAACTTCAACATGAAGTGAGGATT
>DASRUF010000173.1:0-2204 GCA_035655575.1 Bacteroidota bacterium
AGTAAAATCTGGCGAGAAATTTGATACCCTCGTTACCAAATACTCTGAGGATCCTGGAGCCAAAACGAATAATGGGGATATCTATTATTTTACCGCTGGGCAAATGGTGGCACAATTCGAGAATGCGGCATATTCGATGCGTAAAGGAGAAGTGAGTTCCGTTCCCACGCGCAGCCCCTTTGGATATCATATTATTAAAATCACCGATAGGAAACCTGTTCGTGGCTCAATAAAAGTGAGACATGTTATGACTCGTTTCCAATCGACGAACCCGGACTCTGCAGACACAGCACGAGCATTCGAGCGGATCAAGGAGATGCGGGATAGTTTAAAAAAGGGATGGGACTTCGGTAAACTGGCGGCAAAACTTTCTGAGGATGCTGGAAGCTCTGAACAAGGTGGCGATCTGGGTTGGTTTGAACGACGACAATGGGTACAACAATTTGATGAGGCGGCATTCAAATTGCAGGCGAATGAAACATCCGATATCGTGAGAACACCGTATGGGTATCATATCCTAAAATGTGATAGTGTGAAACCCGTTCCCCCATTCTCTGCTGTACGCGAAGATTTAAAAAAGCTATATCAGCAGCATCGATACTCTGAGGATTATAAAACAGCCATAGAACAAATCAAGAAAATGGTTGGGTATTCTTTCTACGATGATACATTTGCACTATTTCTTTCACATCTCGATTCAGTGAAAGGGACAGAAGATAAAAACTGGTATCTTCAAGTACCTGCAAGGGTAAGAGCTTTACCACTGTTCACAATCAAGAATAATAATTTTTCTATCGATACCATTTTAGTGATCTTAGATCGGAAAGCCGACTCTCGTGCCGCAACCTCAGGGAAGAAAGACATGAAAAATCGGATCGAACGACTTACAGAATCGCTATTGCTTGAAACAAAAGCTATTGATCTTGAAAAAAGAAGCCCAGAGTTTGCTGCTCTCATGAAGGAATACGAGGATGGTATTGTATTATTCAAAGCTGAGCAATTGGAAGTGTGGAATAAAACCGTTGTATCGGATTCTGCGTTGAGAGCCTTCTACGCTCAGAATCAATCCAAGTTTATGTTCCCCGACCGTGTAAATACCAGCGTCATTATAGTAGATTCCGACACACTTGCATTTATGATCTATGATTCATTAAAACAGGGTGGTAACTTCCCAGAATTCGCGGTACGATACAGCGATGACCCTGATTTGAAATCGAAAAATGGTGTTAGGGAATTACAGCCAGTCGATACGGATGAACTTACACAACAGGCAGCCCTTCTATCAGTAAATGAGTTTTCCGAGCCCATTGAACTGGAAGAGGGAGGGTATGGAATTGTGAAGCTCCTCTTAAAAGAACCAGCACGCGAGAAGTCGTTCGAGGAAGCCGGCGCTGAAGTATCTAACTCCTACCAAGAGTACCAATCAAAATTCCTAGAGAAGCAATGGCTTGAAAAGATCAAGCAGAAACATCCCGTGAAGCAATACAAAGAGGTTTTGCAAAAAGCTTTTTCATCACGACGGGTCGCGCATTAAAAAGATAATGTAGCATGATGAAGCTTGGAGTATGGATGTTTGCGTTAACAATGGCACTCTTTGCTTCGAGCTGTCAAAGGAAAACGAGCGGAACAGTCATCGCGCGTGTTGGAGATTCCGAGCTGACCCTTGAGGAAGCTCGAAAGGACATTGATACAGCAAACGGTATGTTCGAGCATAACTTAAGAGAATATGTATCACATTGGGTCGACATGGAGCTTCTCCACAAAGAAGCGCAGCGACGAGGCATTGAACAATCTGAAAAATTTACTCACCAGCTACGGGAAATTAGAAAACAACTTGCTAACAATAACCTGCTTGAAGAACAGATCTATGCCGATTCCAGTGAACCTGATGAAAGAACATTGCTTGAGTATTATCGAAATCATGCATCGGAGTTCTTCGTCCACGAGGACATGGTTAAATTAAACCTGATTATTTTTAGTAAACGAGACCAGGCAAGCCTTTTTGCCGCCGCTGTATCTCGTGGAACACCTTGGAAAATCGCTGTGGAAAATGTAATGCAAGACACCTCAATGGTAGTGGATGTTCTTACATCGGCGATAGAACAGTATTACACACAACCGCTCATTTATCCGCCAGAACTCTGGAAGATCATCAACACGGTGCCCACCAACGAAATATCTTTTCCGGTGAGAACAACCTCAGG
>DASRUF010000174.1:0-5623 GCA_035655575.1 Bacteroidota bacterium
TAATGAAATGATCATAATGATTTTTAATTGTACAGTTCGCTTTACATACTTTCAACGAGCTTCTGCCTCAGCATATCTAATTGATGGTTAACGCTCGCATCCCACACCGTATCATCATATTGAACAGTAAAGCCACCCTTCAGCGATGAATCTTTAACGTAGTTGACTCTGATTTTCTTCTTCAACACTCTCTCAAGCTGACCCATGAGCTGTTCTTCTTGACCAGACAAGAATTGAACCGCGGTTCTCACTTTTACATTCAAAATACCGAGACGTTTATCGCGCAGACGATAAAACTGTTGGATGATATCCGGCAATATGCCCTCGCGATCCTTTGAAGCAAGTAGTGTAACAAATTTAAAAGTGATATCGCTAAGCTTACCCTGGAAAAGTTCTGAGAGCAGGCGCTTTTTCTTTTCAGTTTTGATGACTGGACTTTTCAGGAAAAGAGAAAACTCACGTACGTCTCTTATCAATCGTTCGATATACTCAAAATCTTTGCTTACTTCATCGAGTTTATTCAATTCCTGAGCGATAGCGAGAACTGCTGTCGCATATCGGGATGCAGCTCGGAAATTACTCATGCTCGATCAATTCTTCGGAAGATCGCGTAAATAACCATCGATAAGTTTTCGATGTTTTTGTGCATCAAGCGTTTCATCGAGGATTTTCTCAGCAGCACTGATGGCAAGATTTGCCACTTCCCCTCTGAGCTGTGCTAAGGCTGCATCCTTATCTCGCTCAATTTCTTGCTTTGCTTGATCGATCATACGCCGGGATTGTTGATTAGCTTTTTCAACAATTTCACTCTTGAGTTTTTCACCAAGAGCACGATTCTCGTTGAGGATTCGATGGGATTCTTCCTCTGCACGAGCAAGCCGTCGTTTGTTCTCCTCCAGTAAACGCTCAGCCTCTTGTTTTGCATGTTCGGCGCGCTCAAGAGAACTTCGAACATGATCTTCACGACGATGGAGTGCATCGAGTAACGGTTTCCACGCAAACTTCCGTAAAACAACGAGAAGAATCACAAAAGTGATGATTGTCCAGATAATCAAACCGGGATTAATACTTAACATGGCTAAGACTGATTTTTTATTATTAAAAAAGTTATTTCATGCGCCGGCTTCATTTACCCCGACGTGTGCACTGCTTAACTCTTTGTCGCAAGGATGATACAGATAGCGAGCGCAAAAAAAGTTGCACCTTCAATGAGCGCCGCAGCAATCAACATAGAAGTACGTACCTGACCGGCAACTTCGGGCTGACGACCGCTCGCTTCCATCGCAGCAGCAGCGAGCTTTCCAATTCCCAATCCAGCACCTATAACGGTGATTCCTGCCCCTACTCCGGCAGCAAGATAACCTAATCCAATTGATTCCATAAATGTTCTCCTAAGTTAAGTGATAAATAATGAGTAATAGTATTCGTTAGTGTCTATGCTGTTCACCTTCCTCATGAGCTACCTGCATACCTAAACCCATGAATAATGATGTTAACATAATAAAGATGTACGCTTGTAAAAATGCTACAAATAACTCAAGCATGTTGATGCCTAAAACAAAAGCTACCGGGATCGGTGCTATGATATACGATTGGAAGATAAATATCAAACCGATGAGTGAGACGATCACGATGTGCCCTCCCGTCATATTTGCAAAAAGACGGATACAAAGAGCAAAGGGTTTGGTAAAATGACCCAAAATTTCGATCGGAACCATGATGAGCCAGAGCGACCAATGAACACCTCCTGTGAGATGTGCAAGATAATGTCCTAATCCCTGTGAGCGGATGGCCGAGTATTGGATCATAATGAAAGCAATAAGCGCAAGACCTCCCGTTACACTCACGTTTCCAGTTGAAGTTGCGCCATAGGGAATTAATCCCATTAGGTTCATGATGAGAATGAAAAAGAATGTCGTAAGCAAATAGGGCATATATATCAGACCACCTTTTCCCATGTTCGGCATGACAATTTCATCACGTATGAAAACAACGAACACTTCGATGAAATTTCCGATTCCCGATGGAACAGGTTGCTTGAGATTCCTTCTCGCAGCAGCGATAGTAATGAGCGTAACGATGAAAGCAGAGATGAAGAGAAAAACCACATGCTTCGTGATCGAGAGGTCAATTTCGATGCCTCCGATTTGAATCGGTGGAAAGTGCGGAAGCGTCATATGCCCAAGAAAAGGAAGTTCTAATTCATGGGAATCCTGCACATGGTGAAGCAATTCCGTGAAGAGGTTTTCTCCCGTACCACCATGAGTGTCGGGGCTGGAGGCAACCTGAACAGTTTCGTTTCCAGTTTTATCGAATACTAGAGCGACAGTGTTAGTAAAGAACAAATTCACCTAATTATTTCTGATATTGACTTTTTTCTGAATGAAAAGTATTTCGAGAGTTAGAAATACGACATAAAAAACACCAATGGAAGTGACGAGTGCACCGGCATGGTACTGAAAAATTTTGATCAACAGAAGAAACACACCCACCATCGCTAACAATCGTAACCCCATGCCGCCGAGCACATATTTAAAAAATGTTGTCATAGATTTTTCAAAAGAATATTCAATTGCTGCATAACCGAGCAGTACATTAACCGTGGTCAGAACAGCACCCACAATTGCCGCCCTAGCGATCTCACTTGTACCAAATATGAAAAGCGGTACACCTCCAAAACATCCAATGATAATCAGAGCTATGAAAATTTGTTTTGGAAAAGACCAATCGAGTTTCATGATCTTCAATTATTTCTTATCTGTCGATTTTTTTTCTAATTGCTGAACAGTTCTAATAAAATTATACAACCCCGCTCCAACGCCAAAGACAATGCCAACTAACATCAACCACGGTGAAGTTTCAAATTGTGAATCAAGCCATCTGCCCAAAAAAAACATCAGGACAACGGCTGCAGCTAACTGAATGCCCGCTCCCAAAAATGGACCGGCATCGCGAAAAGCGTTTAATGAATTTAGATTACCCCAACTTGTTTTTTTCCTATCGCCGGGTTCCACTCTGAACCAAACCACCTTCGACAACGTGAGGAACAAAGGCTAAAATTGAATTGGACAAACAAACCCTTAACAATCTTATGAAAAATTATCTTTCCTCTGCACGGCGTGCTTCAGGCTTCAATTCGACAAGATTCGACATCGGTTTGGCATCTGCCATGATGCATTTCCCGTCGAAGAGAGCACCTTCATGGATCACTAATTTTGCCGCACGGATATCACCACGAATCATCGCCTTGGTTTCAAACTCTAATCGTTCTTGTGCGACAATTGTTCCTTTAATCTTCCCACCGATGGTGACATTCTTTGCTGAGAGGTTACCCTCGACTTCCCCCGATGGACCGAGAAAAATATCTTGCGTCGCAATCACATCTCCAATTATCTTTCCATCGATGCGAATCTTCCCCGGGGTGCGCAGCTTTCCTTCAAAAACAGTCCCTGCCGTAACCAGATTGTGGTCATTACCTGTTTCCGTTTTCACTGTTTTAAACACTCCTCTATTGTGTTACCAATAAGTAATTATTTGGATCAGTTGCAACGCCATCTCTCCACACTTCAAAATGAAGATGCGGACCAGTGCTTGTCGCTCCTGTGTTGCCTAAAAGTGCAATAATCTCACCACGTTTCACCATTGCGCCAACATTTTTCAACAGCATTTGATTATGTTTATATACCGTCATGTATGTTCGACTATGTGCAATGATCATCATGAAGCCATCATCGTATGTCCAATTTGCAAAAACAACATTTCCGTCTGCCGATGATAAAACAGCACTTCCCTGTTTTCCCGCAATATCGATCCCGAAATGATTTCGCAAAGGATCGAAACCCCGCGTCATGTAACCATCGGCGGGAACAGTGAGGGGGAAATTTATACTGCTATCTTCTGACTGTAAATTTCTACCTGCAGGAGTAAGAGCATTTCTTTGCTCCTCCGATAAAGGTAGTTCTTTCGTTATCTCAACAGGCTGTTCGAAAACTTCTCTTGATCTGCTTATCGACCTTGTTGCCATCTGTTGATCTCTCGTAGTCGATTCAATTCCACTATTTCGTGTCGTATCCTCGCTTGGCATCTTCTCACCCAATATATTTCGCAACCGGGTATTATACATGCGAAGGGTCTCCAGCTCATGGAGGAGTTTATCTACTTGATTTTGGATTTCAACAATCTGATTTCCGTATCGTTCCTCAAGTTTGGAATTCGAGACGGGTAGATAATCCCTCATTGGCGTATAAATCATAATCCCAATAACCGATGTTGCGATGACGACAAACGAGAATGCTAATCCACTAATAATTTCCCATGCTTTGATTGAAAATGTTCGGGTTTTCTTGGATCCTTCACTTGGAAGGACTACAAACGTATAACGACCTTTTTCTTTACGACCCTGAACGTTTTCAACTGGCATATGTGGTCATCGGAGCAAAATATACATCAAAACGGATAAAAAGATAATGATTATTTGAAAGAATGTCAAAGAATTGACTCAATTAAATTGCCCCATGTAATATCTCCATTAAGAATGGAGTGCCCTTATTTTAATCATACAGAAGGTATTTACTTCGGAGTTGTTGGTAATGGGTCAGATCGTTCTTGAATCGATCGAGAACATTTATATCAAGCTTCTTTTTTTCTAATAACTCGCTAATGCTTTCATCACCACTCAACCGATTCAACAAACCGTCTTTTATCTGGAATTTTTTCTGATACATCTGCTTCATACTTGCCATCATCATCAGCCCAGTGAGAACTGGTTTGAATGTTGTCCTATCAGTCACTACCACGAAGACACCGCGACAAAGTTTGTTGTTGAATTTCGGATTGGGAGCGGAGACAGAATCTGCTTTCGGTGTGAATTCCATTGGCTTAAATTGAACACCGGGAAGTCTGAGACTATTGAGTTTTGTAACAAGAGGATTGTGAACTACCATTGGCGCACCGATATATTCAAAGGGTTTTGGTGTCCCTCGTCCTTCAGAGATATTTGTTGCCTCAAACAGACAGGTACCCGGATACACAGTCGCGGTTGCAAGTGTTTTCATATTCGGAGAAGGTGAAATCCAAGGCAAACCAGTTTCATCGTACCACATCGAGCGCTTCCAGCCCTCCATCGGAATAACGACAAGTTCAACATTCGACGGATTGATATAACCCTCACCAACAATCATTTTTGCCATTTCGCCCAATGTCAATCCATGGCGAATGGGTATTGGAAACAAACCGAGAAATGATTTCAACGTCGTATCAAGCAATGGACCTTCGATATCGATTCCATTAATTGGATTCGGGCGGTCAAGCACAATAATTTGTTTAGCATTCTCGGCAGCAGCTTCCATGACGTACGCCATCGTACTTCCAAATGTATAAAAACGAGCACCGACATCTTGCATATCGAATATCACCACGTCAACGAGATTGAGCATTTCAGGAGCTGGCTTCCGTGTGCCTCCATACAATGAATAGATGGGTAATCCAGTTTTTGGATCGGTTTGATGTTCCACCTTCGCGCCAGCTGCATGGTCTCCCCGAATGCCATGCTCGGGCGCAAACAGTGCGGTGATGTTTACACCTTTCTTCAAAAGTGTATCGACAAGATGGGTGCCGTTTGGCA
>DASRUF010000175.1:0-4516 GCA_035655575.1 Bacteroidota bacterium
CCGAAATGCTGTTCCATCTGTGCGGAAACAATTCCTCCCAAAATAAATCCGATGATTGACACGATACCGAGTATGAGTGAGTTCTCCATCCCGGGAATCAGATACAGCGCAAGTCCAACGAGACTTCCAGCAGTTCCGGGAATTATCGGTGAATATCCGGCGAAGAATCCGGTTGCGATAAATCGAATAGGGAAAGGGAGTGGAGTACGGCTATTCGGGTTCAGTTGTGCCGAAGTATCTGAGGTAGATTCCATAAATGAGTTTTCGGTTATCGAATAGATACATCACACCTGTTCCGATGGTTGAGAGAGTTACAACCAGCATCATTCCAAAGAGAACCTGTGGATGCATCAAAGTCTCAAGGACATCACTAAATTCATTTCGGATGGGTGGAACATGACTCGCAACATAGAGAATCAGTATATAATAGATCACAATAAATTCTCCGAACGTTTTTGCTTGAGCAGTTTTTGAAGTAATAATAGGTTGATCCTTCCATTCCGCATAGCTTCGTAATGCGGTTATGAGGATATCACGCATAACAATAATCCACACCATCCAGGCATCGACGAGATTGAGATAGACGAACGAAATCAATGTGGCGGTGGAGAGAATTTTATCGGCGAGAGGGTCGAGAAATTTTCCCCATCGAGAAACGTAACCATATCGCCGAGCTACCCATCCGTCATACCAATCGGTCAGTGCGGCAACGATAAAAACGACAAGTGCGATTTGTTTGAGTAATGAAGATTCTGAAAAAAGGAGGACAACAAAAAGAGGAGTGAGAAGAATACGGAAAATCGTCAGCGAGTTTGGTACGGACATCGTTACACTTCATTTTTGTGAAAATGTACTAATTTTAATGGGATTTACAAAATCAAATCATTCATGGCATGGAAGGGAGAAATGAAAAAGCCCAACTACAGTGTTGGGCTTGTATGAATCTCATAGGAAGGGAGAAATTCTAAGCTGCTTTTACAACCTTTCCTTGTTTGATGCAGGTTGTACAAGCTCTAATGTGTTGGGTACGTCCTTCAATTTCTGCACGTACTTTCTGTAAATTGGGAAGCCAACGTCGTCGTGTTCGGTTGTGGGCATGACTGATATTGTTGCCACTCACGGGTTTTTTTCCGCATATTTCACAAACTTTTGCCATAATTTTTCTAATTAATATAAATGGTTTGATTTGGAAGCGTACGCAATATACATAAAAGAAAACTTTCGTGCAAAAGAATTTTATTTGAAGAAATATCTAATACCAAATCCAGCATTGAAACGAAATGCTGTCGCCGGTGTCAGATCTATTATTGGTGCAGCTTCAAGAAATAAGTCAACGGGTGCCTTCTCGAAGAAATATGCAATCCCAATTACTCCCCGAGCACCGAAGAGGGCTTGTTCGTTTTTTCCGGTTTTGATACGACCTCCAATACCGAAATATAATATCACCGGTTCTTCAGTTTTAATGGCGTCATGTGAGTGGAAAAGATAATCGGCATGAATATGAAAAGATGTTTCTCTCACAAACGACCATGCCAATGCCGCATCAATTGCGGTTGAAGATGTCAACCAATTTTTTATACTGATGCCTGTCGGTTCACCTATGATTGCTCCGATCCCAAATCCTTTATCTTGTGCTGGTGAATAGAATGGGAGGAGAACAATAATAGTTAAAAAGCAGAATACAATTCGTCTGATTGACATAAAGTTTTTCCCTTTCATATGAATGGTTTGATATAAAAGTGTTCGCAATATACACAAAAGAAAACTTTTGGGCAATTGTGAATAATCAAGTGGCACGTAAAGCCATGACGATATTAAGCCGAGCAGCACGGACAGCAGGGAGAAATCCTCCAACGATTCCCATGGCAACTGCAAAAATGAGAGATTGGAGAATGATTGTTGGTGAGATTGCAAACTGGAATGCAAGCTCTGAGAATGAAGAAAAGTTGATCATCGAAACGCTGAAGAATTGTAAAAATGATGCGACAAGGATACCGGTGATACCGCCAATGAGAGCAACAAAAATCGATTCGATAAAAAATGACCAGAGAATACTGCGTCTGCGGAAACCCAATGCTCTCAACGTACCGATATCCACTGTGCGGTTTGATACCGCCGCATACATGGTGATCATCGCACCGATCATCGCACCAGCGCTAAAAATGATCGTCACCACGGTGCCAAGAATGCGGATGAAGAATGCCAAATCCTCAGACTGTTCATCGTAGAATTGCTTTTCGCGCTTGGCATCGAAATATTGTAGCCGTAAATCTTTCTCAAATGCTGTTTTAAAATCTTGGAATGCGTTCGGGGTATCCAGACGGACAAGAACAATCGAAACAGCTGATAACCGACCAAGGGCTTGTGACAGTTGATCAACATCTCCCCAAATTTCCGAATCGAATCCACTGCCATCGGTATCAAACACCCCGACAACTGTCCACAGGTCGCCACCAAATTTAACTTTTTCTCCAATAGCAACACCTTGGAATCGTTTCGCGATGGATTTTCCGATGATGATCTCACGTGAACCCCATTGGAATGTTCGTCCTTCAATCAGCTTTACCTGAGGACGGAGGAGTAATCCTTCCGGGGTAACACCTCGCACAGTGACATTTCCGAATCCAATACCTCTCTGGTAACTTAAATTGACTATTACAACCGCTTCACCGGAGACAAGTGGTTTTCCGTCGTCGGTTTGTTTGATGTGTGGAAGAGTCTTGATAACATTCACCTGATCACGATTGATGATACTGGTAATCTCAGCGGTGGCTGATTTTCGGAGGATCATGACATTATCATCCGAGCCAGTTGCGACAAGTGTTTTTCGCACGCCGTCAGCCATCATGAGTACAGCCGTGAACACAAAAACGACCAAGGCAACACCAACGACGGTCAAAATTGTTGTAAGCCGTCGCGTTAATAAATTTCTCGTCGTATATTTAAATGGGATTTTCATTTCTGTTGATGATATTTATTCGAGGCACATGCATGTTGGAATTAGCCAATTTGACGTAACCCATCGACGATCGTTGTTTTTATTGCTCGTTGGATTGGGAATAATGATGCTGCAACTCCAACAAGCAAGGCAGAAAAACATGCAAGGAGTAAGGTAATCGTTTGGACCTCGAAAATGGGGAACCATCCTTTCGGAAGAGCCCCTGCAAATCCCTGCGTGGCAGGAAATGTTAGAGCAACACCAATGGCGCTTCCGATAGCAGAGATCATTAATGATTCGCCAGCAATTAATCCAACGAAATGACTGGTTCTATATCCAAATGTTTTCAAAACAGCATACTCACGAATCCTTTCTCTCGCTGCCATAATCATCGTGTTTCCAAGAACCAACATGATGATTCCGATGATGACAAACGAAATAAAATTCATAGCAGTGAGGATAGCGCTTGCGGAAGCGATGAATCCCTGCGTGAACGATCGCTCAGTTTCTGTTTTTGTTTCTGCACTCGAGTTAGCAAAAAGTTGATCGACCTGTTCAGACACTTTGGAGGCATCTGCAGGATTTGAGATTTTGACGATGTACCATCCAACAGCCCCTGCTCGTTGGGGCACTTCTTCTTGCAAACGTTCATCAAGATATTTCCATTGGAATAACATATTCGATGGATCGGTAGCCTTATCCCGCGGACGATAAATTCCTCGAATAATGAACTCCCATCGGCCGGGATAGATATCACCATCAATTGTCATAATATCCCCAATTTTGAGATTGTACCGTTGTGCGATTTGTTCCCCAATAATACAGGCATTCCTTTCACGACGGAATACTTCGAGCTGATCCTTTTGCACGAGGAGTTCTGGGTAAACTTCAAAGAAGCTTTCGTTGTCGACGGCAAGTCGAGCAAAGAATTGCTTCTTATCAATGTACACTCCACCGAACCAGTTTGCATAAGTGACATTATCGATACCGGGTATTTTTGCGATACGCTCACGATAAGCAAGTGGTAATGGAAAAATGAACGATACAGCATGTCGTGTGATAAGCCGATCTGCCGCTGATGCTTCGATACCCAAATACCACATCTGAACCACTGTCTGAAGAAGTCCAAATGCACTAACCGCAATGGCAATACCAATAATCGTCAGCAACGTTCGAAGCTTGTGCCTGAGTGCATTTTTTAGAACAAGTTTTACAATAAACATGGATTGTTCCTACGACAACTCACCTTTTTCAAGATTCCTGACTTTGTGCGCTTTGTCCGCCGCACGAGGATCATGTGTGACCATGATGATTGTTTTCTTATATTCAGTATTCAAACGTTCGATGAGCTTCAAGATTTCTTCTGCCGACACTTTGTCTAAATCTCCGGTTGGTTCATCTGCAACGAGCAAAGTCGGATCAGAGACAATCGCTCGGGCGATAGCAACACGCTGTTCTTGGCCACCGGAAAGTTGTTTGGGATAATGGTGTATTCTGTCGTCAAGTCCAACGATTTTTAAAGCGAACTCAACATGCTCTTTCCGTTCTTTCTTCGAAAGTTTTGATAAGAGAAGTGGT
>DASRUF010000176.1:0-5175 GCA_035655575.1 Bacteroidota bacterium
GGGCAGGTTGGTATCTGAAGAGATACAAAATGATTCCATACGGTATGTATGGGAGTTTGATAAGCCAATATCGGGCATCGGTTGGATTTGTGCTGGAAAATTCTGGCGCCAAAGCATAATGATGAAAGATATTCCACTCTCCGTTCATCTTTTCAACGAGGATTCGAGTCATGGTCCGAAGGTTCTTTCACAAGCAAAGGAGATTCTTGAATTTTTCAGCCATCGTTTTACTCCATATCGATTTCCCAAATTCAGTATTGTTGAAGTTGACGACTGGTTAGCGGGAAAGAATGTGCTTGCACTCGCGACACAATCATTCATACTGGTGAAAAAACTTGCTTTCATAACGGATGATAGATTTAACAAGGTTGAAATGATTCTTCCGCATGAAATTGCACATCAATGGTGGCCCATGACAGTCTTTATTCAAGATGAAGATGCGGCGTTTCTTGCAGAGGGGATGTGTGAATATTCTGCACTACTTTATAATGAGTCGAGAGGCACGATGACTATCAGAGATTCTCTCAACCATCATCCTTTGCTCAGACCATTAATTATGCGAACGTTGAAAAGCGTGGATTTCCCCCTCCAAAAAAAAGCCGATATTCGTTCCTTTCCAACACAGTATCTCAAAGCTTCGTATGTCCATAATATGTTGCGTCGGATTGTTGGTGATAGCGTCTTCAATGAAATTTACAAAGAGTACGCATATCGATTTACAGAGCGACGAGTTCAATTAAATGATTTTCAGACACTTGCTGAAGAACTTTCGGTAAAAAAATTGAAATGGTTTTTCGACCAATGGATCACATCCAAGGGATTACCACGACTCAAAATTTACAACGTCAAAACGAACCCAGTTGGAAACCGATGGGTCACGCAAGGGAGAGTGAGGATGGTAGGATATGAAAAATATTCAACATTTATTGAAGTCGGAGCTGAAATAAATACAGGAATTGTAAAAACCGATGTTTGGCTCGGTACAGACAGTTTAGGAAATTATCGTAACGACGTACCATTTGAGATAGTGTCTGGCTCAAAACCAGGACGAGTGATGCTTGATCCCAATGGTGATGTTTTGAAAATTCGTAAGTTGCCCGTTAAATTTAGTGATTTGCGTGATCCTTCCGATGGCATCATGATTATAGGAACAATGAACAATCACATCGAGCTTCTCCAACGGGCGCGAAGAGATTCTTCAGAAATGGACATGGCAGGGTGGTCGATCAGAATGAAAGATGATTCAGCGATTACTCTTGCCGATCTTCAACAGGAACGAGTATTCGTCTACGGCAAAGCTTCCGAAAATCTGGTTGCTGCCGATTTGCAAGAGAAATTTCCAATCAGTTTTAGAAGTGATTCTGTTTTAATACCTCAAGGACTGTCGCTTAAGGGTGAGGTGATTTTCGATAGCACACTTACACTCATGCAGGCCATCGAAAATCCCTTTATTCCGCAAGGGCTTCTTTACTGGATTGCGCCATTAAGTAATCGGGCTGAATCCGATCTTTTACCGTTCGATCATTCGTGGGTCTTAGTGAGAGGAAAAGATGAAATCGCCTCGGGAGTATGGGAGATGAGAGATGAAGATGTGGTCGTGGAGATTAAGTAGGATTCACAGCGGATTAAAGGATAAATGGATATTTTTAAGAATCTCTTAATCCATTCATTTGCTGTGAATTTACTTTACCAATTTTATCCTAAACGTCGTTCCTTTTCCGATTCTGCTCTCTTTGACAAAAAGTTTTCCTCCATGATATATTTCAATAATTCTTTTTGATAGACTCAATCCAAGTCCCCACCCACGTTGTTTTGTGCTGTAACCGGGACGAAAAATATCTTTACGGTATTTCATGTCAATGCCCTTACCAGTATCTTGGACATCAACGAACACAGCGTTACCTTTTGAGGTTATGATAAAAGTAATGTTTCCCGCGACATCCGCCATAGCATCGAGTGCATTTTTAATGAGATTTTCGATGACCCAACTGAACAATTCACGATTTACAGGAGCAGTGATTTGGTTGTTTGATTCGATGGTAAAGTTGATTGAGCCTTTTCCTTCAAATCGTGCAGGTAAGCGTTTCTCATAGTAATGCACAACGCCATCAATCACCTCCCGTAAGTTTTCTTCTTTGAGAGTTGGTTTCGATCCGATCTTGGAAAATCGCTCCGTCACTTTATGTAATCGCTGAATGTCACTTTCCATTTCGGAGATCGTAGTCATTTGTTTTGAATTATCGGTGGCATAGTTTTTCATCAGATCGACCCAACCCATAAGACTGGATATTGGTGTCCCCAGCTGGTGAGCGGTTTCTTTAGCCATGCCCACCCAGATGTTGCTCTGTTCACTCCGTTTGATGTAACTGAACCCAATATATCCGATAAGAATGAACATCCCAGCGACAGCAATTTCGATATAGGGCAACCAACGGAGTTTTGTGATAAGCTCAGATTCGCCGTAATGAACATAGTTGAGTATAATAGTGTCTTGGATGCTTACCTCAATCGGCGAATGGATCTGGTCTAATTTTGGGAGAATGGTCCCCAGGTATTGTTGCTGTAGTTCTTTACTGAGCGATGAATCCAGTTGAATGTTTCGTGCGCTAATTGGATTGTGAGAGGCGTCTGTCAGGATCATGGGAAAATCAATCGATCGAATTATTTCTTCAAAGATGAAACTGTAATCGGATTGATCTGTTGGACTGTTAGCGATGAACTCGAGGGATCTCGCATATAAATCCGCAACATCACGTTCCTTCTGGAGAAGCTGTTGCACGATATGCTGGGTGTAAAGGAGGGTGCTAACGACGATGACCACTGCTGTGATCAGCAGAATGATTTTTATATTTGCTGATCGAGGTATCGGCATGAGATTGCGTTAACTTATGAAAATTGTTTGCTCGCGTTTGGCGCCAACTGAGATAATTTTGACTTCCGTTCCGGCAAGCGATCCAATTGCCTCGATATATTTTCGAGCATTTAAAGGTAGTGTGGAATAGGTGGTAATATTTGATGTCGCGGTTTTCCACCCATCAATTGTTTCGTAAAGCGGAACAACTGCTTCAAGGGATTGTGCATCGGTGGGGAATGCTTTCAAAAGCTTTCCTTTGTATTGATAACCAATGCAAATCTTTATCTCATCGAATGTGTCGAGAACATCTAATTTGGTGATTGCGGTCTGCTTGATGCCGTTGATCATTGCAGAGTACCGAACACTGACCGCATCGAACCAGCCGCATCGACGAGGCCGACCAGTCGTTGCACCATATTCAGCACCGATTTCTCTTAGGCGGTCTCCAATTTCATTTTTTTGTTCAGTGGGAAATGGTCCATTACCCACTCGGGTCGAATACGCTTTTACAACTCCAAGAACAGAAGTAATTGAAGTTGGAGGAATCCCTAAACCACTGCACGCCCCACCGCTTGTGGGATTGGATGACGTAACGAAGGGATACGTCCCATGATCAATATCGAGTAGTGCGCCCTGAGCACCCTCGGCGAGGATACGTTTATCCTCGCGCAGCATTTTATTCAAAAAGAGTGCTGTATCGGTTACATAGCCATCAATTTTTTTATCGAATTCTACATACTCATCGACAATCTTATCGACGTCGAGCTCAGTCTCCCCATAAATCTTTTTGAGAATTTGATTTTTCTCTTCAATATTGCGCTTCAATTTCGAGACGAAGATATCACGATCAAGAAGATCAACAATTCTTATTCCTACGCGCATGAACTTATCGATATAGGCAGGTCCGATTCCACGTCCAGTGGTTCCAATTTTCTCTGATGTCTGTTCACGAATCGTATCAAGCAATTTATGGTAGGGCATGATGAGATGTGCATTATGACTGATCAAGAGATGATCTCGAATCTCAATATTCAATTGTTGGAGTTGATTGATTTCTTCCATGAGTGCAATAGGATCGATCACAACTCCATTGCCGATCACGCAGGTGACATGGGAATGGAATATACCTGAAGGAATTTGATGAAGAACGTGTTCTTGTTCACCGATGACGACGGTGTGCCCGGCGTTGGCGCCACCTTGATAACGAGCGACTATATCAGCTTTATCGCTGAGGTGATCAACGATTTTTCCTTTTCCTTCATCGCCCCATTGGGCGCCAACAACGATTTGAACAGGCATGAATGATTCTCAAAAAGTCAAAACTCCGATGGAGTGGATGTTCACATCGGAGTTGTTTTCATTTTCAATGGTGTGGTTATTTTGTAAAACTGCCGAGAGCTTTCTTTATTGTTGGATGGAGCTCGAACACAGTTGTTAACTTCGTAATCACAAGAAGGCTTTCGATCTTTTCAGATGCGCTCGCGATTTTGAGCTCACCCCCTGCGTTGCGGACCGTTTGCAAAGCACCGATCAGCATACTGAGACCTGAGCTATTCATTGTCTGAACCCCCGAGAGATCAAGCAAAACTTTCTTTTTACCTCGTTCAACAAGTTTATGTAATGTGTCGTTCAGTGCTGTGGCATCGGGACCACCAAGAACGCTCCCAACAAGTTCGATGATGGTTATTCCTTTAACTTCTTTGGTCGATAGCTTCATAGCTCGGTTTTTCGATGACGAATGGTTTGGGTTGTTTCTTCATCTGCTTACGGTTGGTATATTCGAGCACAACGGCACTCGCTATATAAATTGATGAATACGTTCCTGTAATGATACCGATTGTTAAAGCGAAAGCAAACCCCCTATTGACTTCACCGCCTAAAAGGAACAACACTACAGTGACAAGAAATATCGTTCCAGAAGTGATGATCGTTCGGCTGAGTGTTTCATTGATGCTCTTATTCATCAGCGCCATGAGGTCCATTGTTTTAAAAATCTTTTGATTTTCTCTCATGCGATCGAAGATAACGACGGTGTCGTTGACAGATAATCCGACGAGCGTTAGCATGGCTGCGACCATATTCTGATCAATCTCAAAGTTTGTCATTGCTGTCATGCCGTCCAGCAGTGACAGTATTCCAAGTGTTACCAGCACATCATGAGTAAGGGCGAGGACAGCACCAAGGCCGTAAATGAATTTGAACCGAAAACCTATATAGACCAGTATTGCTATGAGTGAAAATAAGACTGCCAGAATTGCATCTTTCCTTAGTTCTGCGCCAACTCGGGGACCGATTTTTTGTTCCTCGAGTGTAGACGGTTT
>DASRUF010000177.1:0-2307 GCA_035655575.1 Bacteroidota bacterium
AACGTATCGCAGACCGTGCAGCGGTATCAGCGAGTGTTTCCGGGTAGATTTCATTGCCCGGCGCATTCTCGAGGTCTCGTGCTAAATAGACAGCTTCACAGATGATTCGAGCATAGCTCAATCCTCTTTTAATCTTTGTGACCCGTTTTCCATCGGAATCAAAGATCGTGATTTCGCTGATCTTCGTATCCTTGTTATTTTTCTCAGTGAAATATTTGTCGAATTTGTAATGTCCAAGAACCGCACCTTCAGTGATTGCACCGGCGATATCTTCTATTGAGAATGATGCTGTATTGTGTGGATCAGGAAATGAGAATGCGAGATGTTTGACCTTTGATGCTTTAGCCCGTTTGACTGTTGTAGCTGCTGCACGACGATATTGCTCAAGTGATATTTTTTTTAATTCACCCAATCCAACGAGAAATAGCCGAGGTGCCGAAATTTTTCGGTCAGTGTAGACTGAAACTATTTCATTTTCTTTTCCCTTAAAATTTTCCAATTCAATAATTTCATCGAGTTTTTTCCCGAAAATTTTATTTAGATTTTTAAGATCAGTATCGAATGTTTTTTTATCCTCGTGTACAAATACGGTAATCGCATCTGCTTTATATTTAGTGAGTGTAGATTTTTGCATTGTGAGCTTCATAGATTTTCCTTCGTGATAAATTTATTTCTTGTCAAACAGGGTTGAGATATTTGCTACTTTTTTCGATGATTGCATTTACCACTTCATCAACGTTGATGTTATGAAGGCGCGCGCCGGCGGCATTGAGATGCCCATTCCCTCCAAATTCTTTGGCGAGCTGGTTGATGGGAATGGTTCCCTTCGAGCGAAAACTAATTTTAACACCGTTGTGTAATTCGTTAATTAAAATTCCAATGAGGACACCGCGGATGCTCATCGGATAGGTTGTGAAATTATCAGTTTCAACTTCGGTCGTGCCCGTTTCTTCGAACATCTTCTGCGTGCAGACAACGTAGGCAAGCTTTCCATCGTAAGCTAACTTAATTGCTTTAAGAATTTCTCCCAATAAGCGCATTCTCCCAGCGGACCAACGCTCATAGATGTTTGCATAGATTTCTGTGGGATCTGCCCCGGATTCAATAAGGGATGCTGTGATTTGATGTATCTCGGAATCAGTTCGAGGAAATCGAAATGAGCCAGTATCTGTCATGATTGCTGTATAGAGTGCATTTGCGATATCACGATCAATGGATTGTCCGCCAGATTGCTGAAGTAAACGGTACACCAATTCACCTGTTGAAGTAGCGTCATCATCGAGGATATAATGATCGCCAAAGGGATTGGGTTCGAGGTGGTGATCAATAACGATTTTGACTGCTTTACTTTGACGGACGAATGGTTCAAGACTTCGTAATCGTTCTGGCTGGTTTGTATCTAAAATGAAAATGACGTCAGCTCTTAAGATTTTGTCTCCATCTCTTTTTGGTTCAAAGTGGACGATCTCTTGTTGAGTATCGAGCCATTGATAGTGTTCTGGGGTAATATTGTGATTGAGAATGGTGGCATTTTTTCCGATGTTCCGTAGATAATGAGCCAAGGCAATCTCTGATCCCAATCCGTCCCCATCGGGATTAACATGGGTGGTTAGGACGAATCGTTGGTACTGCTGGATAAGAAATTGTACGTGGTCGAGAGTGGTTAACATTGAAGAACAGTGATTACAGCGTCACGAACTGACCGAAAACTGCCCTATTAATGGGATATAAAAATCTTCTTGGATTATTGAATTGTCCAAGTTTCCCCCTGATAAAGTAATTCTTCTAAATTCCCTTCGCCTTCTTTTTGGATTGATTGATTGATCTGTCTGGTTATCTCTCCCTCGTAGAGAGGTCGTTCTACGTCATAAACCACCCCAATGGGTCTTGGTAAATGAGGGATACTTGACATACGAGCGAGTATAAAAGAAAGCATCGTATCTTTCTCATTGTGTACGATGAGATCATTGACTGAATATTTTCCATCGTTTAAGGACACAACAGTGGGAGTGAACCCTTCAAGCTTGATGCCTCGGTCTTTATTTTTTCCAAAGATCATAGGATTTCCATGTTCAAGGCTGATAACGTTATCGTCTTTGACATCTTTTTCTGTGAACTGGAAGAAAGCACCATCGTTGAACACATTACAATTTTGGTAGATCTCTACAAAGGATGTTCCTTTGTGTTCAGCGGCTCGTTTTAAAACCATTTGCATATGTTTTGGATCTCGATCCAGCGTTCGTGCAACGAAGGAGGCTTCCGCTCCAAGTGCTAAGAGGAGTGGGTTAAATGGATGATCGACACTGC
>DASRUF010000178.1:0-3716 GCA_035655575.1 Bacteroidota bacterium
CGCGTAATATCGCTCGGATTAAAGGTAACAATCAAATTAAATCCACGCAAGGACGTACGCATTGTATCGTTACCACTTGAGGATAGCTCATTGTTCCAAATCAGCGTGAGTGATTGTGTGCTCTGGAATAGACCATATGTCGTTCTCATTTCATCTTCACGACCCCAGGTGATATCAACGCCGCGATCGTAATCAGTATAGATAAATGTGAACCCGTCTTCAATGAGCGAGCCATAGAGCGTTGTATCTTTAAATGAATAGGCATGGCGGAACGAACACAGGAGATTTTCTATCGTTGTAAGATCGGCACAGGATTGGGCGGTTAAATCAATATCCAGACGAGGTGCAAATGGATTTAAGCAGCTTACATTAACGAACGAGCAAACCATAAGAGCGATGAGTATAAGGTAATGAGCCATTGCCTTCTAACCACTTAATACTGCTTTCAAGATACTCCATGTCGAATCAGTCGTTGTCTTGAAATCCTCCCACCGATAGATCGACCAGCGGTGTTGTAAATCTACTTTCAACGAAAGCTGCATATTCCCTTGAACAACGGTTGGTGTGTTCACTTTGCGATGAGGAAAAAACAATAAATAATTCATGTTATACGTAACAGAATCGGAACTCACACTCATAATTTGTTGAGAAGAAAAAGTTAACAACGGCGTTCCATCGACCGGTGTGCCCAGATTCTGAAAATATCTCCGTTCGGATTCAAGATTCCATTGGTCAAAAACACTTGCAAAATTTGCACGAACCTCTTGTGACGAAATAAAATCAAATGATCGAAATGCCGGATCCACAAAACATCGCATGTAATTATCGATATTGTATTCTTGGATTGCATATTGAAAATTTCGAAGAACGGTCTCCGGAGTGATTGGTTGATCGAATGTAGAAGTATTTTGTGTCGGCTGTTCTGGTTCTCTGGTCTGAAATATATCACACCCGAAACCGAATGGCAGCAGGAGCATCGTCAAGATGATTCCTCGAACCGTCACACCACAACTCGACCTTCTAAAGCACGTGTCAACGTTGCTTCGTCAGCAAATTCAAGATCACCTCCAACAGGAATGCCACGTGCCAAACGAGTGACTTTCACACCGAGCGGCTTTAACAACTTTGACAGATAGATCGTTGTCGCTTCGCCTTCTGTATTTGGATTCAGTGCAAGAATTACTTCTTCGATGGTTGGATGAATCCGAACGAGAAGCTCTCGAGTTTT
Source organism: Bacteroidota bacterium (assembly GCA_035655575.1). GTDB lineage: Bacteria > Bacteroidota > Ignavibacteria > UBA10030 > SZUA-254 > DASRUF01. The sequence continues at coordinate 1,229 of DASRUF010000178.1, forward strand.
TAATTCATCCGGACCGATACCATCGAGTGGTGAGAGTGAACCGCCGAGAACATGGTAAAGGCCCTTGAACTCATTTGTCCTTTCAATCGCAAGGACATCGCTCGGCTCCTCAACGACACAAATAGTTCCCCGATCTCGTCTGGAATTCGAGCAAACTACACAGGGATCTTGCTCTGTAAAATTCCAGCATGTAGTGCAGTAATGAACTTTTTCTTTCACATTAAGAAGTGCGTGAGCAAACTTCGTCACCTCTTCATTGGGGAGTTTCAATACGTACATCGCTAAGCGCTGTGCTGATTTTCTTCCGATTCCGGGCATTTGAGAAAATTCCTCGATCAGTTGATTGAGCGAATTAGAATTTTGAAACATGCGTCACCACGTCTGGAAAATTGGTTTCAACTCGATTTATATGAAATGGAAGTGAGAGATGGGTTCATGATATTATCTCACTCACAAACTGAATTGGTTACATGCCCGGTATGTTGAGACCGGGAATATTCGGGAGCAAACCGGAAGTTGCTTTTTGCATTTCCTCCTGAGCCATTTTTTGAGATTCATCAAGCGCTTTATTCGTTGCAGCAACGATAAGGTCTTCAAGCATATCGCCCTCGTCGGGGTTGATAACTTCTTTCTCTATTTGAATTTTCATTATCTGTTGACGTCCATTTGCGGTAACCTTCACCATCCCTCCACCCGCCTCGGCAACAATTGATTTCTGTTCAAGCTCTGCTTGTATTTGAGCCATTTTTTCTTGCATCTTTTGAACCTGCTTCATCATTCCTTGCATATTCGGCATACCTGGTTTCATGGGAGTATTATAATATATGATACATGATAAAAGTTATCTCAAAACAATATATTCTTTTTAGAAAGGAAAATCAATAAACCAAAACTGATGTGCCCCAACTCTCTCAATTCGTCCAATGAAATTATGTACGTTCTAATTGACAATTGCCAAGTACAGTATTACATTGATAAATAAATGACTTCATTCAAAAAAAATTTACTGAACATCGCTTTATTCGTTATTGTTCTCTCATCGGCAAACTCCCAGCAATACTGGCGTGAGATCCCAACACCAACAAAACTCCGCCTAAACCGCTTATGTTTTCTCGATAGTCTGACAGGTTGGATCGTTGGCGATAGCGGAATAATTATCAAGACGATAGATGGGGGGGATAGTTGGACTATTCAAGATTCTAAAACGACGTACAAGATAGTCGATATATTCATGTTGAACAGGCAGCGGGGATGGGCTTTGGCTCATAATTACGAGACAGACACGAATACGACTACGACGATATTGGCTACAACAGATGGTGGTTCTAATTGGACCGTTGAAGTATATCCTGAGAAATATGTCTACTTCTTTTCTATCGTATTTCTTGATTCGGCGAACGGATGGATGGCGGGTCTCGAGGGCAAGGTCATGGGGACAAGTGATGGTGGTGCAAGTTGGTTCGAGGCGATTATCGATCCTCAATCTCAGCGCTTTGAGTGGGATTTATACAGGATAAAATTCTTATCTCCCCAGAGGGGATTTGCTGTCGGGGGTCGCTTTGATGTGACAAGTGTAGTCTGGAACACCACTAATGGGGGTGAAACTTGGTGGTCACGTCAGATAAGCGGAGAACCATTATACGATATTTATTTTTCTGATTCATTAAACGGTCTTGGTGTTGGAGGTGATTTGGAATTCGGCGCAAGTCTGGTTCGAACTTCTAATGGTGGGGCAGACTGGGTGTACCAATATCTCGGTTTCTTTGGTCAGGCTCGCGCAATAACATTCCGCACAGCAGCAGAAAGCTGGGTTCCGCTGGTATTCTCGGGAACATATTTGTACACGTTAGATTCTGGCCACACTTGGAACTCATACTACACAACACATCGAAAAATAATGTACGATGCCACTTTCACAGATCCTAAGACAGGATATATGGTTGGCGACTCCGGGGTAGTCATGAAATACAATTATTTTGCAAACAACATTTCGCTTGCACATCGATGGAATCTTGTTTCTCTTCCTCTCAGTGTTACCAATCCACGCAAAGATCTTCTCTTTCCAACCGCGACATCCGACGCATTTGCATTTACTGATCAAGGCTATGAGCCAAAAGATACGTTAGTCAATGGACTTGGGTATTGGATGAAATTTCTTTCCGACCAAACTGTTGAGATCGAAGGATTTCCACGTCTCTCGGATACTTTTTTTGTTAAGAAAGGGTGGAATCTTATTGGTTCAATTTCCTATCCCATCCCTGTCACATCGATCGTCACTGATCCTCCCAACATTCTCACTTCATTATTTTTTGGATATGAAAACGGCTACTTTAGGGCGGACACCATTCAGCCTGGGAGAGGATACTGGATTGCAGTAAATTCCGATGGACGACTAATTGTTAATGCACCGGTTTCCGCGCCTCAACCCAGCGGAAGATTACAATCCAAAGGGAAGGAATAAATTCTACCGAATGACGAGCATTTTACG
>DASRUF010000179.1:0-3173 GCA_035655575.1 Bacteroidota bacterium
GGCAAATTATGGCTGACATGATGAAGCATGATATTTTTCCATCGGTACCAACGACGAGGGTTCCTCTTGAGTATAACTATCGCAGCGGTGAAGTTATTGTAAACTTTGTAAAAAAGGTATTTCACGATGTGGTCCCATTACAGATACCTGAAAGAATGGATGCTGATCTCAGTGGACTTGTATCTTATCAACAAAAGCCAGAAAAGAAATTGATGGGGAAGGGTTATGTAGAAGTAAATATACTTGATCCACCAAGTGATGAAACTGATAGCGTCGATCCAGAGCGAGAAAAAATTCTCCAGGTGATTCAGGATTGTTTAACGCGGGGCTATATGCTGAGGGACATCGGGATTCTCACCCCTCGAAATGATGATGTCGTGAAAATCAGTGCGTGGCTGAATGAAGCCAACTTCAGCTTTATTTCCTATAGCAATTTAGACATACGGACGCGAAAAATAACTGGCGAGCTCATTGCGCTATTACAATTTCTCGATTCACCAATCGATGATCTTGCCTTTGCAACTTTTCTCATGGGATCCATTTTTTCTTCCACGCTACAGTATGATAGTCTGAGCATCGATATTCACTCATTCCTCTTTGATGTTTACAGACGGAAGGGGGTTCACCGACCTCTGTATTATCGGTTTCGAGAGAGATATCCTCAATTTTGGGATCAATATTTTGAAACACTTTTCAATCGAGTCGGCTATTTACCAATATACGATCTTCTTGTTGAAGTCTATTGCGTATATCATTGCTTCGATCGTTTTCCTGAGGAAGAGGGAACGCTTGTAAAATTCATCGAAGTAATCAATTCTTTTCAACAAAGCGGAGCAAATAGCCTGAGAGATTTTCTCAGATATGCTGACGAAAACACGATGGATGAAATTTGGAACATCACAACTGCACCCGGAGAGAATGCGATTACGTTGACGAGTATCCACAAAGCTAAAGGATTACAATATCCCGTCGTGATTCTACTCCTCTTCGATACAATGATACCAGTAGATAATGAAATCTTCAATGTCGAAAAGGGAGAAGCCCGGCTATTGTACATCACTAATGATGCAGCCGGAAAGAATCAAGAACTCGATGTATTATATCGACGAAAGCGACAGCTCGATACAATTGATGAACTCAACAAATTGTACGTGAGTCTCACAAGAGCTGAGGAAGAGCTGTATGTTGTCTGTGTTAAAAGCCAGAGGTTTAAAAAACCATCTGCGTATTTGCCAGTCAATGGCTACGAGCATGGAGTGCCTACATATAAAGAACAAGAAATTGAACAGCAACGAGGCGAATTACAAATCATTCATCCCGACACATTGGGAGTTCTTGCATCGAAAACATTTCGGAAAATCGGTATTGAACAAACAAAGCGCGGGGAATTCATTCATCAAGTCCTTGAACGGATTACAACCATTGACGATTCCGTAGAACAGCAACTACAAAAAATTATTGGGGACGTTCAGCAACAAACTCGTGAATCCATAAATTCTGAAAACATCAAATCGCAACTATTGAAGTTTTTTGAACTCGATGCTTTCCGTTCCTATTTCGCTCCAAAGCCCGATCGTGCTATCTTGAACGAGCAGGAAATTGTCGATGAAACTGGAGAGCTTCACCGCATCGACCGACTTATTGTCGATGCTCAGGTGGTCACAATCTTAGATTATAAAACGGGTGATGAGTCGGAAGACTATCATCAGCAGGTCCTGAAATATATTGACATTGTTAAAAGGCTCTATCCTGATCGAGAGGTTAATGGGGTGTTAGCATACGTCGATCGGATGTTTCTGAAAGAAGCTCAATGAGTAATGTAAAAGTACTTTTACCACGAGAAAACCTCGTTCATGCAGCCGCACAAGAGATTGATACGTCGAGTGGAGCAAATCTCTCAAATTACATTGTTGTGTTTCCGGGGAAGCGACCCGCACATTTTCTGCGGAAAGCACTCACCGAGCAATATAGTTCGAGTTTCATCCCGCCACGCATATTTTCTATCGATAATTTCGTTGATTTCATTGCACGTAACCAGCTTGGTATCAATAAGCCGCAGATTGATGTTCTCGATGCTGTTTCCATCCTCTATGATGTGCACCTTCACGCTAATCCCAAATTAGGTGTTGAATATTATACTACGCTTGATAGTTTTCTCCCAGTTGGGATAAAACTATTTCAAGAGCTTGAAGAAGTTATGCTTGCAAATCTTCCCCTGAATCGGATTCGTGATGCGTTGATCGGTATTCAGTACCCAAAATATCATTCACTTGCGTATTACTACGAATCGTTTTATGCCCAGATTGAACGCCGTAAGCTCATCACTCGTTCGTTATTATACCGAACAATTTCAGAGCATATCTCAAAAGTTGATGTACAGCAGTATAAAAAAATTATCCTGGCAGGATTTTATGCATTCACTGGGGTAGAAAAAGAATTCTTTCACAATCTTTCTAAACGAAAAAATGTTTCATTTCTTTTTCAGCAGGGACCAGGACTTAAAGCTCAACTTGGAAAAATTGGAATCAGCATCGATTCTGATCTGGATAGTCAGCAGAACGGAATCCCGAATATTCATTTCTACAAGACTCCCGATACACACGGACAGGCATTTGGACTTGCAACATTGTTCAAACAAAAAATTGATTCTGGGAATCGACCTGATAGCCGCAGTGTCGTTGTTGTCCCTTCGGCAATGTCACTTTTTCCTATAATCCATTTTCCACTTTCATTCTTCAAAGAAGAAGAATATAACATCGCACTTGGATATCCGCTTGTTCGAACTCCGGTGTACGGATTCATCAACAGTCTAATGGATCTTATCGCCGGGGAAGTAGAAGGGAAATATTCAGCGGAGCTTTATGTGAAATTCGTGCTTCATCCTTACACAAAGAATATTCATTGGAAAAATCGCTCTGATGTAACTCGTATTCTTTTCCATACCATTGAACAATATTTAGCGGAACGTGGCGCCAATGCTTTGCTTACACTTGAAACACTCGAAAATGATACGTTATTATTTGAGAGAACCCAGCAAGCATTAAGCGGTCTTGACAATGTACCGACTATCGAAGAGATGCAGATTCATTTACGTGAAATTCATGACAAAACCATCAGAAGATTTCAGCATTTTGCTTCGATTGGGGATTTTGGCAAACAAGTCAGTGAAGTGC
>DASRUF010000180.1:0-3429 GCA_035655575.1 Bacteroidota bacterium
GAGTCGGTGAAAATCAGTACAAAGAATTTAGAGATTTGTCCCGTGAATAGCAACATGAGTACGACTTCAAACTATAAGAACGAGATAAATCGTTTGAAATTCAGAATAATATTCAAAACAACTATTGGCTTTGTGCGCTCCTGCGGTTGGCATTCTTTTCAGTCTCTACCCCGCCCAAAAAGTTGCAAGTTTTAACCCAATTGATGCGTTAAGATATGAGTAAAGGATGGAGTGAACCCCTTCTCCTTTTAGGGTAAGGTTAGGATGGGGTCTCAATAAACTCGCTTTCATCACTTGTCTTTTTCATTTTTCCTTCGTACACTTTTGACAAAGTAAATGAATCGCACAAAAATAAAATCGACTAGTAATAGTAAATTCAAGACAGTAATTTCATCAATCCTAAAATACCAAGTTCCTGGGATACTGATTGCTTCTATTTCTCTTTACTATACTTTTTTTAGAGTCGAAGAACAATTTGGAGCGAGAATACTAAGCCTCAATGAAAGTACTGATACCTTAGTAACAAGGATTGCTATCTTCAATTCGGGGAATAGGCAAGCAATGTTGACAAATATCAACAATGCTGTCGTCAAATTAAAAAATGGTAATGTCACCTCGTATAGCTATTCAGGTTTTTTGTTAACTCAGCCGGAGATGCCACTGATTGTGGAACCTGGGGAAATAGTCCAAATTACCATTCGATCGCCTCGAAATATCGGGGATTGGTATGCCAATAGCACACAATGCGACTCAATAAACGAAACGTACAATCGTGATTCTCGTTGTATACATATCGTTATTCTCACAGAAGCAGTTAATTCAATGGGAAACCGATTTGGAAACTGGGCAGTGATGGCTCAAATTGATATTGACGAAAAATCAATCAAGGGTGTCGCTGTTTTCGATCCCCTAATAAACCTATACGACGACAAAAACCCTCTATTGTTCAGATAGTAGGCTGTAAACTTAATCATCAAATCATAATAAACCTTATGACCTACCTCGCCCTCCTCCGTGGCATTAACGTTAGCGGTCAAAAAAGTATCAAGATGGCTGAATTGGTAAAACTTTTCGAGTCGCTGAAATTCAAAAACGTACGTTCCTATATCCAGAGCGGTAACGTCATCTTCGATTCTCCTTCATTGAACTCATTGGCTCTCACCAGCCAAATCGAAACTGCAATCAAGAAGAAGTTTGGCTTCGATGTCCACGTTATCCTCCGCACATCGGATGAACTCAAGAAAATCGTGGCAGGCAATCCACTCCTCAAAGAAAAAAACATTCAAACAGACAAACTCCACATCACCTTCCTCAAAGTAACACCCGACAAGAACCTCATCTCAAAGCTCGAAATGAATGAGGCAAGCAACGAGAAGTATATTATCAAAAACAGAGAGATTTACCTCTGTTGCCCAAACGGCTACGGCAAGACTAAGTTGAATAATACGGCATTCGAGAAGAAATTGAACGTCATCGCCACGACCAGAAACTGGAAAACTACCACGACCCTGCTGGAAACGAACGAATTCAGAAATAAGTCTTAACGAAATTGATATTCAAAAAGAAAAATACTACATTTCTTTCAACATTAAAAACCCACCAAATACGATTTTCTAAGGAATAAGACATGCCAGAAGAAACGAACAAAGATTCTCGTTTGCAAGCACTACGCATTGCCCTCGAGCAAATTGAAAAACAACACGGACGGGGTGCAATAATGAAATTGGGCGAAGGTCCGATCGCAAAAATAGATTTCATCCCGACAGGATCAATTGCTTTGGATGCAGCAGTCGGTATCGGTGGAATCCCGCGCGGACGAGTCACTGAAATCTTTGGACCCGAGGCGTCGGGAAAAACAACAGTATGCTTGCACGTCATCGCTGAAGCCCAAAAGAAGAATGGTATTGCCGCATTCATCGATACGGAACATGCACTCGACGTGAACTATGCAAAGAAATTAGGTGTCGATGTCAATAACCTGATGCTCTCACAGCCAGAATATGGCGAACAAGCACTCGAAATCGTTGAGACACTCGTGCGAAGCGGTGCTTTAGATGTGATCGTCATTGATTCAGTCGCCGCACTGACACCACGCGCTGAGATTGAGGGTGAGATGGGTGATCCAACAATGGGTGTACAAGCAAGATTGATGTCGCAAGCTCTGAGGAAGCTTACGGCTGCAATCAGTAAATCGAAAACGAGCGTTATTTTTACAAACCAACTGCGACAAAAAATAGGCATTATGTTCGGTAATCCCGAAACGACCACAGGAGGTAACGCGTTAAAATTTTATGCATCGCTTCGACTCGACGTGCGCCGCATCGAGGCAATCAAGGATGGCCAGAATGTTGTCGGTAATCGTGTAAAAGTAAAAGTAGTAAAAAATAAAGTTGCCCCACCCTTCAAAGAAGCACAGTTCGAAATTCTCTACAACGAAGGAATTTCAAAATTAGGCGATCTTGTTGATGTTGCTGTTGAACAAAGCGTGATTATGAAAAGTGGTTCCTGGTTTTCCTATAAGGACGAAAGAATTGGACAGGGTCGAGATGCTGTAAAAAAATATCTTATTGAGAATGAAAAAATCACAAAAGAAATAGATAACACCGTACGTAAGAAGATGGGATTAATAGAAGACGATGCGCAATCCAAACCTGCAAAGGGAGATACCACACCAAAACACGAGCCGGTTGGAGTAAAAAAGCCCGCAAAAGTGTAAGTATGGATTCTCAAGCGTGGCTTCATGATCGTAACAAAAATTGAACGCCAGAAACGCAACCCGCATCGGGTAAACATCTTCCTCGATAACGAATTTAAATTCGGAATCCATGAAGCGACCCTCACAAAATTTGGATTAAGAAACGGCGACGAACTTGATCAAAAAATCATCGAAACGATATCCATACAAGAAGAATACCATCTTGCTCACAGTAAAGCCCTTCAACTCATTAGTCGTAGGTTACGCACCGAGAGAGAATTACGATTTAAGCTTCTCGAAAAAGAATTCCAACCCAAAGCGGTTGATTTCGTCATCGAAAAACTTCGAAAATCTGGGCTAGTAGATGATTCACGTTTTGCCCGTGCCTACGTTCACGACATTCAATTACGAAAACCAGCAGGGGCAAGATTTATTCAACAACAACTTCGCCTCAAAGGTGTCCCACTATCGATCATCCAAACGATTCTTCATGAACATTTTGATGACGAAACGACACAGAAGCTTGCCCTGAAAGTCGCGTCAACATTGACTAAGCGATTCAAATCCTCACGAAAAAAAATTGACTCATTCAAACAACGCCAGCGGATTATACAATTACTTCTTCGGCGTGGGTTCGATTGGCAAACAATCAATACAGTCCTTCCAAAGCTCTTTGGTCGTGCACCAACAGTAAATCAGGAGAATTAATCTGTCACGAATTGTTTTTGATATTG
>DASRUF010000181.1:0-9397 GCA_035655575.1 Bacteroidota bacterium
GAACCGACTTATCTGGACGCCGCCGTTTCCCCTCTGGCTCGATTATCCCGGCTTCTGGGATAAGGCGCATTATTATAATTACGAAATCGAGCCGGTGTTTACTTGGACAGTGTTGGATGAAAAGGGGAGGGAGATTTCTCTGCGAGCAGTGGAGAGGAAATGGGGTCCATCGAAATTGGTGAGCAGGTTTGAGGTGATAGGTGATAGGTTACAGGTTCGAGGTTTGGGATTTGAGGAAACAAAGTGCTGTCTGCCGAATGATGTATTGACTTCAGTTGTTCGAATAAGAAACACTTTTAACAATAAACGTAAGCTTCACTTCATTGCATGGACGGTTCAGCCAAGTTATCCGTCGAAGAAAACGACATGGCTTGAGGATGTCAAATGTCAACATGGTATGATTTCATTCCTCAAGCAACTCAACCGCCCCAACTCGGACCATCTTCCCATCTCCTGCTCATTTGGCATCAACAGGAATGTGAAATCGTATTCCGTGAATCTTAGTGAAGGGTCTGTTCTCCAGCCACACTGGAAGTTTGCGCCATTTGTTGAAAAGTTTCTAAAAGGAAGACTACCGAATGAGGTGAAGCTGAATGGGGTTTCGGGAGATGGCTTGGTGTATATAGCATTACATACAGAAGTAGAGTTGAAAGCTAAGAGTGAAGAGCATGTCGCAGTTTTCTTTACAGCGTCTCCAAAGCAGGCAGAGTCGTCTTCCAATATTAATTTCGTAAGAAAGCAGAATGATCCGCTCAGACTCAGCGAGCAAAATTGGAATGATTTCTTCAGCAGTGTTCCATACTTCGAATGTTCTGATGAGTTTCTCACCCGTTACTATTGGTATCGCTGGTACGGTCTGAAATTGAACACGATAAATGTGCACGAAGGAAATTACAACCATCCTTTCGTGTGCGAGGGGATTGATTATTTCAGGGCGCCAATCTCGTACAGCGCACCGTGTCACATGCATGAGAACCGATGGATTCACGACCCAATGCTGGCACAAGGAAGTCTGTTGGCGTTCATTGACAATCAGCGAAACGATGGCGGCTTTCGTGGTTACCTTGACCCTCACTATTATCGTCAAGAAATGTTCTACCATGCTAACTGGGGAAAAGCACTGAGAGAACTTCATGCGATACATCCCGATGTTGACTTCTTATCAAGGGTGTATAATGGCTTGGTAAAGTACGTGGCATACTTTGATCGAGAACGTGATAAAGAAGTGAGTGGGATGTATGACATCACCAATCATTATGAAACGGGTCAGGAATACTCAAGCCGCTATCTTGCCGTTAGTCCGAATGCAGATAAAGATAATTGGGGAGAAGTATTTCGGATGAAGGGGGTGGATGTAACGGTGTACTTGTATGAGCTTAAAAGGACATTGGCGTGGATGGCGGGTATCATGAAAGACGAAAGAGCAGAGGGGCATTGGAGCGGGGGAGCGGAGGAGATTAAAAGGGCGGTTTTAGAAAGGATGTGGGATCATGACGAGAAGATGTTTTTTGATGTCGATCCGACGGAGGGGAAACGAACCAAGGTGAAAGCAGTGACATGCTTTTATCCGTACATGACGGATATCGTTTCAAAGGAACATCTGCCTGGGCTGAAGAAACATCTTTTCAATCCCAAAGAATTCTGGACACCATATCCAGTTCCGTCATCCAGTGTGGACGACGAATATTTTTCAGCAGAAGCCGAGTGGAAAGGGAAGCGGATGAACTGTCCGTGGAATGGACGAGTTTGGCCCATGACGAACAGTCATATCGCTGAGGCGATTGCACAAACATCGATACGATTCAACGATGAAGAATTACGAGCGAGGGCAGTGGAATTTATTACTAAATTTATTCGGATGATGTTTTTCAGTGGCGATTCAAAGAGACCGAATTGTTTCGAACACTATAATCCATTGACAGGTCAACCCAGTCTCTATCGTGGCGTGGATGATTACATGCACTCATGGGTGGCTGATCTCATTATCAAATATGTTGGTGGAATTCGACCTGAAGACGATCTGGTAGTAATCGATCCACTTCCATTTAATCTCTCATATCTGATCCTCGAAAATGTTTTTATCAGAGGACACCTGATGAACGTACGATTGAAGAAGGATCGTGTCACAGTTTGGGTTGATGGTAGAAAATATGAAGATACTCAAATTGGTAAACCAATTATCATACGATTTTGAAATGGCGTAGGAGAGCGAAGGGTTAAAACCGTGTCCCTTGTTCATTGAAAACTGCGACACCATTCATCGTGCCAATCCATAAATTTCCTTTGGTATCATATAAGAGGGCAGAAACGGTATCGCTTGGTAAAGGACTGTTGCTTCGGTTAAAGGTAGTCCAGGTTGTATCACGGAGGCGTATCAGTCCAGCATTAGTTCCAAACCATCGTGTTGTGTAAAAGTCTGTTGCTACGGCTCTCACTGGACCGTGGGGTATAATCCTGTCTGTTGTTTCATATGTATAGTGTGTCCAAATTCCTAGATCCGGGTCAAAGCTCGATGCGCCTTCCCACCTGCCAACCCAAATTTTATTAGTAATATCAAATGCGATTGAGCTGATTGGGTAATCATACGGGGGTGGTATGTGATACGCTCCCCAACGAATATCGCCATCATAAGAGACCACACTGCCATCATGAGTTCCGAACCAAATTGAGTTATCATTCGGATTTACTGCAACGGCTCTAAGCTGATTTGATGGGAGTTGTGATGTGTTCGAAGTTGTGTAAGTATACCATACTCCTTGATCAGGATTAAACTCGCTCGGAATAAAACGGCTTGCACCAGCTAATGTAACACACCAAACATCGCCTACCTGAAGTCGCTCAGCCGCAACGCCTTGAACGAAACTTGATGCGATGGACGGTTCTGCATAGCTTTGCCAAACTTTCGTTTGAGAAAACTTATTGAAGCGTCTGACACCTCCACCCAGTAGACCAAACCACAGACTTCCATCTTTTCCTTGAGCGATAGAAGTAACCGTCCTCGTAATGTATACATTGCCACCAGCATCATATGTGAAGTAATTCAGGGAGTCTTTGATCGAGCCCCAACTTTGTTTTCGAATATGGGAGGCTCCGTCGTTGGTTGCAAACCACACTTTACCTTCGGAATCGATTGTTATTGCGTTGATTTTATTATCAACTAAAGGACTATTCGATTTATTATATACAACCCAAGGAGGTCCAAGATCAATCTGATTCACAATATCACCTTTGCATCCGGTGATATTCAGATACCCGGACAACAATGTTGTTATAAAGAAGGGGGATAATCTTTGGAAGGTTATTTCAAGCGTGCTATGGGAATGTTCGAAGTATTTATAACCTCGTACCATTCTCATTAAAAACAGCCACGCCATTCATTGTACCAATCCACAAATTTCCTCTTCCATCATACGAAAGAGCGTTCACGGTATCATTGGGAAGAGGACTATTCGCACGATTGAATACTGTCCATGTTGTATCACTGAGCCGAATTAATCCTGCATTTGAGCCAAACCATCGGGTTGTGTGGAGGTCAGTCGTCACTGCGTTTATGGAACCTTGTGGAAATATGTTATTCATCGTTTCAGAGTTGTAATGTGTCCAGATACCTGTCTCCGGACTGAAACTTGATGCGCCTTCCCATTTACCAAGCCATATATCGTTGGAGAGATCAAAGGCAATTGATGTTATTGGGAACGCGTAAGGCGGGGGAATTGGAAAGTTTCCCCATTGGCGATCCCCATCATATGAAATTAAAACACCATCGTAGGTCCCGAACCAAATGGAATTATCGATCGGATGAACCGTAACTGCGCGAATGTTGTTCGATGTCAATTGGGGAGTGTTCGAACTTGTATAGGTTTGCCACGTGCCTTTGTCCGGTTCACTTCGACTTGGGGTAAAACGGCTTATACCTATTGCGGTTACACACCAGACTTCACCCAATTGAAGTTTTTCCGAAGCAACACCTAAGACGTATTCATAAATCAGTCCACTGCTCTGCGTGTAGCGTTGCCACACCCTCGTCTGTGAAAATTGATTATAGCGTACAGCTCCACCGCCATATAAACCATACCAAAGACTGCCATCCATTCCTTGTGTGATGGATGAGACTCGGCTCGAATATACTATTCCTTGTTGGGAATAAATAGGGAAGGCGATCGAATCTTTAATTACACCCCAGCTATTACTTCTGAATGAGTATGCACCGTTATTCGTTGCAAACCAAACTCGTTGGGCACCATCTATAGTAATCGAATTGATTTTATCATCCTTCAATGGGCTATTTTCATTATTAAAAATTACCCATGGGGGACCAGGTTCGTCCGCTCCGGGAATAGATTCTTTACACCCGCCAATGATTGCAATGAGAAATAGGATAACGATGAGATTAAAAGATGAAAGTAATTTGCAGTTCATTATTTCATTCTTGATAAATAATTTTTATGATCGGATTCCATTTTTATTGAACAAAGCAATGCCAGCAACCGTTCCGATTCATAAATCTCCTTTGGTATCATACGAGCATGCTCTAATTGTATCACTTTGTAATAAACCATTTTTTATTGTGGAATTCAGATTTACTCTTCTGGTCGCAAAATCGCACGATTTTAGGTTTAGTTGCCTACTAAAGTACAAAAAAAGTTAGGGACAACAAAAAAAACAGATTATCTTCCTAAATACCGTCTAATTGTGTACTTGATTATTATCAATATCTATCAAACTCTTCAAGAATAAAAACGGGTCATCATTATGGGCGTTGCCTGCTTTTGGAGGATAGAAACCCTATCAGATTCCCAAAATACTTGACTGTCAGGGATTTTTTTATTATACTCACCAATATAAAGATATACCACAAAACAACCCCATAACCACCGATAAAATCATTATGAACCGTATGTGGAAAATGTTTTCAGGGGAGACAATTTTTCTTTCCCTGATATTGCTTATCTTTGTGAGTAACAGTTGTACTCAATATGAATATAGCTCTCCACTTCCAGGAATTTTAGAAATCCGTCTCAAAACGATCTCAGATACTGCTCGGATTAAATTTTCACCGTTAAACAATTTTGTTCTAAAAATTACTGCTGTAGAAGCTGTACGTGAAGATCAAGCAAGAGTTTCAATCTATGAAGACATTAAAGCCCTCGGAAGAACTACAAGTATATATAATACATTAGACTATCGCGCGCGTGATTCTAATTTGGTTATTGGGCAGGGGTATGTTCCTCCTGGTAATTATATCGGAGTAAACCTTCTCATAGAACCCGGCTCGGTGGCTATTCTTGATGGTTACAGAAGAATTCCAGTTGTAAAATCTGAAAGCTTCGATGCACTTCTCCGATTTCGAAGACCGTTCACTGTGAGTGAATTAAATACGACCTTCATCAACGTAGCCATTGATCTCGACACATCATTGGTACAGGGTGCAGACATTTACGATTTTAATCCATATTATTACATCTCATCTATAAAGTAGCGGGAATTAATTCATGATGTCCAATAAATATTTTCTCCAAAGATGGGGAATAGTTTTTCCATTATCATTGCTAATAGGAATTTTGATATTAGATGGGTGTAAGGGAAGTGGAACTATTCTTCCAAATATTCCTCCCGAAACTCGTCTATCCAACATTCCTCCACCGGATACATTCATCGTTACACAGAATCCTCGTCTTACACTATTTTGGGTTGGTGATGACCCGGATGGCTTTGTCGTGGCGTTTAAGTATCGATGGAACTTTCGGTTGAGTGCAAATGACACGTTTCAACATAAACCGTGGAAAACACTTTTGAATATCATCGTCTCTAAATTTGCCTTGATTATGGAAGGCGATGAAAAGGTGGCACCCACAGTGTATAAATATTTTGCAACGCTCCCTCCTGAGGGTTTAGATGTCGTGACATCAGATGCGTTAGCGCGAGGTGATACGATAGTAATAGAGGGCGTTAGAGTTTATGCATCTAACCCTGATTATGAGCGCTACCCTGTGCATAAAAGCCCGAACAGCGGTACGTTTATTTTCGATTCGCAAGACACTCTTAATCCGCACACATTCGAAGTTGCTGCGATCGATAATGTGGGTGAATTAGATCCTGCTCCTGCCACGGTATCGTTTGGAACTCCACAAGTTGTTCCGCCTAAATCAGAAATAACCGAATTTCCTACTGATACCGTGCTCGTGCTTGATAGGAAGACTCCAACTTTCAGTGGAATTAGATTTGCTTTTCAAGGTTTTGATCCTAACAGCAGGACTCTTGATTATCAGTGGGTTGTTGATAAAGAGTTATGGCCGCAAGATCGAATCCCTTGGTCGGATTTTAGTCCACTTACTGAAGCATATATCATTGCCACAGATATTCCAGATCCTTATGCTTCGAAACACACGTTTTACGTTCGAGCTAGGAATGAATTCGGATCGATCGATACTATTGGATATTTCATTCGTGCAAGATTAAACAATCTTGCTCAAATCATCGGATATGATACTATATATTCCAACAAAGTATTCTATACGATTTATCCGCCTTTCCAACGAACCGATATTCCTTATGAAAAGAGAATTCTTTTAATCAACAACAGCTATGATTGGGATACATTAGCGACCTCAGCACGACCATCTAAGCAAATGATGGACAATTTTTATCAGTCGGTCTTTAGTGATCTCGGCAAGGATGGTAAATATGACGTAGTTCATTCAATTGATCTTCCTAATTTAAAATTTTTTCCTGGTCGCGGTATGCTCGGAAAATATAGCACTGTTTTTCTATTCTCCGATGCAACGAACGAATTTTCCAATCATGGTCATCAATTGACACCGGGAAGGCAAAACGCTTTAAAAGACTATTGTTATATCGGAGGTAAATTGATCATGAGTGGTTGGGCGCAAGCACTTCCTACAAACACTCCTAATACTGATATATTCTTTCAAGCGATTCCCCATATGCAGGATATGGAACCTAATAATGATACAGATTATGTTGGTGCGAAAGGTGTTCTCGGTTACCCTGATGCTTCGCTCGATCCAACGAAATTAGATCCAACCTGGAATGGTGCATTATATCGTATCTACATCGGTAGGCCGAGTGGATTTGGAGAAATAATCTATCGATTCGATTCCAAGACGAATCGATGTGTCACTCGTTTTGGACCTACAGGCCCGGTACAATTCTGTTATGAAGATCAACCTGTTGGTATTCGATATATTGGGATAACCTATAATATTGTATTCTTGGGCTTCCCATTGTACTACACAAATCAGACGACTGCGGTAGCGGTCTTACGCAAAGCACTTCAGGACATTGGCGAATTTTAGAAAAGGAATAAACCTATGAAAATATTTTTAAGATTTCTCGCCCTTTCTATTGCGGCACTTATATGCTGGGGTTCACTCATCGCGGGTAATACCGGTAAAATTGTTGGGAAGGTTGCCGATAAACAAACTGGTGAGCCACTTGTTGCTGTCAATATCTTAGTAGTCGGTACAACCAGAGGAGCGATAACCGATATTGACGGTAAGTACATAATTATTGGTATCCCGATCGGATCGTACACCGTACGGGCAAGCTTGATCGGATACGTTCAAACGGATGTCAGTGATGTGAAGATTGGAGCTGACGAAACCACGCCGTTGAATTTCAAGTTAACATCTACTGCTGTTGAAATCCAAGGTGTGACGATTACCGCCGATCAGCAGTTGGTGAATTCTCTCACAACCTCTTCTACACAAACAGTAAGCGCCAAGTCTATCGAGAGCATCCCGAATGTGAAAAGTGTCGAGGATGTGTTAAAGCTTCAAGCAGGTGTCATCAAGCAGGGGAGTAATATTTTTCTCCGCGGTGGAAGGGCAAATGAGGTTCAATATTTAGTCGATGGGGTCCCAACAAATAATATTTTAGAAAATACAGGCGATCTGCTTGCTACGAGCCAAGTTAATGAACAACTTTCGCAGATTTATGCTGGAGTGCAGTCAGGAACTATTGGGGGTGGAACGAGCGGATTAGCTGTGTCCGCAAATGCAATCCAATCAGTCAGTGTTCAGACAAGTGGTTTCGATGCTGATTATGGTAATGCCCAATCGGGGATTGTTAATATTGTAACGAAATCGGGAGGAGAGAAATATACCGGCTCTCTTCAATATCGCACTGACCGAGTTTCTCCGTCGAATCAGAAAGAAACCTATAGTTCATTTACTTTTGGTGGTCCCGAGCCACTTTCAAAATACCTCTTGCCGGGTCTTGGGGTAAACATTCCGGGTTCATTAACTTTTTTCTTCAGTACCGATATTAGTCGTAGGGATGGTCCGTATAATTATGTCGAAAATGAGTTTTATAGCCCGATCGAACGGCGGGTTGAATTACAAGGTTTTTTAGGCGGATTGATGAACGGCTTAGGTTTCCGATATCGAGATAATCAGAAGAATTCGTTTACTTTCAATTCAAAGTTAAAATACGACATGAGTAGCACGGATCAGCTTAGTTTCGGCTATCGGGCGAGTTTATCATCGAAGCATGATTATAGCACAACTTGGAAATATCGTGCAGATTCTTCATCACTGGGTGCTTCACTCTCGATACAAAATATTTTTTCTTGGACACATTTTTTTGGCGGCAATTCATTTGTCAAGTTATATCTTGGAAAGGTTGAAAACAGGGACGGAAATGATGTTGCAGGTATTAAGCCACCGGATTATTCTTCCGCCTATCAGCAGCGGGATCCGAATGATGACGGTTTCAACGATCTGGGAACAGATCAACGATGGTATAACTCTACTACCACGCAATGGTCGGCAAGGTTCGATTTGAACAGCCAAGCGCATCCACTGCATTTATTCAAGACAGGTGTTGAATTTACCTATGAGGAAATCAGTTCTACGGAAATTCATTATCCAACTGTCTCCCTGACCGATAGTGCTGGAAATCCCATTTCGCCACCATTCCCTGACTATCTCGAGCGCAATCGTGGGGAATATCCTGGATATGGAAACTACCGATGGCATAATAATAACTTTCCTAACCGTGGTGGATTCTATGCTCAGGATAATATCGAATTTTCCGGCTTGAATCTACACATTGGAGTACGATATGATTATCTCGATCTTGGGAAACAAATTTTCTACCAAGATTTTATTGATGCATGGAGAGATCAAACCAAATTAGAACCGGAGTGGGCTGAACGTGATAGTGACGGAGATTTCGTGCGGGCAAAAAGCGGAAATACATTTTGGTATTACTTCACCCATGGCAGTTTCAGTCCACGTCTGTCGATCGGTTATCCTGTCACTGACCGCATAGTATTTTATTTCAACTATGGTCATTTCCTGCAATTTCCAGAGAGGGATAAATATTATCGAGATCCATTCATTCCTGGGGCGTCGGGTAATTGGGTTGGGAATCC
>DASRUF010000182.1:0-5045 GCA_035655575.1 Bacteroidota bacterium
ATGAACCCAATACAAATGTATGTCCTATCTGTTTAGGAATGCCCGGTGTTCTTCCCACTCTCAATAAAAATCTCATAGAATATGTTATTCGCATGGGCATTGCAACACATTGTAGGATTGCACCTCGATCAATTTTTGCTCGCAAGAATTACTTTTATCCGGACCTACCCAAAGGCTATCAGATATCTCAGTACGAAAGCCCTATTTGTACTGATGGATATATAGAAATCGATCTTGATGATGGGTCGAGGAAGAAGATCGGGCTGATTCGAATCCATATGGAAGAGGATGCTGGCAAATTAATTCACGACCTCGATTCTGATACACTTGTGGATATCAACCGATGCGGTATTCCACTGATTGAAATCGTGAGCAAGCCCGATATTCGCTCTCCGAGGGAAGCTTACTTAACCATGTATAAGATTCGGCAAATGGTAACGTATCTCGGAATTTGTGATGGCAACATGGAGGAAGGTAGCCTCCGTTGCGACGCTAATGTTTCTGTCAGAAAAAAAAGTACAGCCAAATTGGGCACGAAAACTGAATTGAAAAATATGAATTCTTTTCGATACGTTGAACGAGCTCTAGAATTTGAAACTCATCGACAGGTGCAGTTACTTGAAGAAGGTGCAGAAATTGTTCAAGAAACTTTGTTGTGGGATGCAAATAAAAATATTTCCTATCCGATGAGAAGTAAAGAGGAAGCTCATGATTATCGGTACTTTCCCGAGCCGGATCTCGTTCCTGTCCTCGTTGAAGAACCATGGATTGACAAGATTGCTTCAACACTACCTGAACATCCCACCGTCCGTCGGGATCGGTTTATCACCGAATATGGTCTGCCAAGATACGATGCTGATATATTGACTTCGGAAAAAGGGTATGCAGATTATTTTGAAGAAGTCCTTCACGCCTGGGGGACGAAGGAAAAGGAAAAAATTAAATCTGCAAGCAATTGGGTGATGACTGATGTTTTACGAGTTGTGGGCGAAAGAAAAATAGAAATCAAAGATTTTCCTATTCCACCGAAGAATCTTTCGATAATGATTCGTTTAATTGAAGATGGTACTATCAGCGGAAAGATAGCTAAAGAAATTTTTGAGGAGATGCTCAAGTCGAACGAAGATCCAAGGGTGATTGTTGAGAGAAAAGGTCTCAAGCAGCTCTCTGATGAACGTGCAATCGAAAAAATTATCGACGAAGTCCTTGATCAAAACCAGCAACAGGTAAGCAAGTTTCGCACTGGAAATGAAAAAGTATTCGGCTTCTTTGTAGGTGAAGTGATGAAAGCGACAAGGGGAAAGGCGAATCCGGGTGTTGTCAATAAGATTCTCAAACAAAAACTGTCAACGTAGTTAATCATACATTGTAAAACTTACGGAGTCATTATGCGCAGGAAAGTTATCGCAGGCAACTGGAAGATGAATAAAAACATCCATGAGACAGCTTCACTTATTCAGGAATTGAAAGAACGACTGAAGGATTTTGGGAATCCATCACTTCGTGACAGGAATGAGGTGGAGGTCGTAATATGTCCACCATATACATCCTTGGTGATCGCAAAATCACTCATCAAAGATTCACCCTTGAAGCTCGGTGCACAGAACATGTGGCAACACAATGACGGTGCCTATACTGGGGAAATTTCAGCGGCTATGCTGACAGCAATCGGTTGTGAGTACGTTATTCTGGGACATTCGGAGCGGAGACAGTATTTTAAAGAAATTGATGAGTTGATTAATGCAAAAGTGAAAAGGGCGTTGAAGGCAGAGCTTACTCCAATCATTTGTATCGGTGAGACGCTGGAGGAGCGGGAGTCCGACATCACCGCTAAGATTATTACCGCACAAGTCAAAGGTGTGCTCCATGAGCTCTCTTCAGAAGAAGTCGAAAAATGCATAATTGCTTATGAGCCTGTATGGGCAATAGGCACGGGCAAGAACGCAACGCCTGATCAAGCGAATCAAGTGCACAAACTCATCCGCAAGTTAGTGGGACAGTTGTATTCGTGGGCGGTTGCAGAAAAAATCATAATCCAGTACGGTGGCAGCATGAACGCACAGAATGCCGCCGATCTGCTCTCCGAATCAGATATCGATGGTGGATTGATTGGTGGCGCAAGCCTGAAGTCGGATACGTTTATGGCGATTATTCAAGCAGGAGTGGAAGCAAAGTTATAGAAAGAGCCATTCGGGCAGATTATTATCTATTCTTTCTATTTTACTAATGTTTTTCATTGCTTTCAGACCCCTTTTTTATTATATTTAAGCGAAAATAGAAACAATCGGGATCTTATTTGCGATCTCCGATAGTTTGAAAAGGATAATCACTCACGAGTCATCGACTCATCGGCATCGCGATTAAACATCGAGCAGGTAAGTGGCGCGGGTATGTTTTCCCTGTGTTATTTTGCATTATCTTTCCAACTCCCGGATATTCGGGTTTCACTCCGTTAAAATTAACATTTTTCGAAAATGGCCAGCCAACTCGTTTGGGATCGGACGTTGGTATGTTCGCCGATACGCCAACCCGACGTAAACTTGACCTCGCAGGTACATGGCAATACTCGATCAATGGGAAGGATTGGAGCGCTATTACCGTTCCGAGTGCCTATGATTTTACTGAAAAAGTTAGCTTCAGGCGAACGTTTGAAATTACCTCTCAAATGCTTGATGCGTTTACCTTTCAGGTTGTTATCTATGGAATCAATTATCAGAGCGAAGTTATCATAAACGGGAATTTCGTAGGGCGCCACATGGGAGGTTATTCATCGTTTTTACTGCCGATATCTCAAAACATTCTTCAAGTAGGCGCAGAGAATTCCATCACCATTTTTGTTGATAACGAATTAACACCGAAATCTACTCTTCCGCTCCGTCAAAATGTTGGTGGATGGCGAACTTATGGGGGCATATTCCGGGATATTTATATTTTGGCGGTTCCTCACATATCTGTAGGTGAAATACGACTGAAAACTGCAGTTTCCCAAGATGGAAAACCATCAAAGGTGATTGTATCGAGTGAAATACATAATCGAGGAATGAGCTTCAAGGGTGAAGCAGGAGTGCAATTTACCTATCAAAGCGAAGTTTATGATAAATTAACAAACGAATTGGCAGGGAAAAGTAATCAAATGCCTTTTATTCCGATTACGAATAAATCTGTTAGTGTGAATTCAGAAATCGAGATGGCAAAATCGAAATTATGGTCTCCCGAGACCCCTGATCTCTACATTCTCAAATGTAGAATTCTAAAGACCTTTAATAAGGAGATTTCAGTCGTTGACGAATATATTGTCGACTTTGGATTCAAAGACATTCAATGGAAGGATGGTCGCCTCTATCTCAATGGCAATTTCATCTTGCTCAAAGGAATTCTTTGGCATGAAGATCATTCAACATTTGGTCCAGCGATGACTTATGAACTGCTCGAGCGTGATGTTGCGTTGATGAAAATCATCGGAGTTAATCTCGTACGGTTTCTCTATCCGCCGCACCCATACATGTTAAACTTGTGTGATCGTTATGGCATACTTGTGATGGAAGAGATTCCGCTTGTAGGCGTTCCGGCGGCGATTCTTGGAGAAGAATATTATCAGGACTTAGCGGTTTCATACATCAGAGAGATGGTGGCACGCGATCGACACCATGTATCCGTGCTTGCGTGGGGAATTGGAAATGAGTTCGAGCCGAGCGCACCTAACCAATGTGAGTATGTGAATAGCATGAGGAATATCATCAGGTCTATTGATGATCACCCTATCTTTTTTACTTCATGGTCCGCGGAGGACCCATGCTTTGAACATGTTGATATGATTGCAATCAATAATCACCGGAGAGAAGTCAAAGAATTTCGTGAAGCACTGCTCCGATGGAAATCAAATAACCGGACAAAACCCATTATCGTTTCCCGGTATGGCGAGGAAGTTGAACCGGGGAATCGGAATGGCTATAGCGATCCCCTCTCCATGGAATCTCAGGCGCGAACGCTCATGTTGTTTTACGAAGCCATCAAAGATTCGAAAATTGCTGGTGGAATTTTCTGGTCGTTCAATGATTGGCGAACCGACCGCCCCGCGTTATCGACAAATTCTCGCGATCCATACTTGCAAACAATGGGTATAGTATCATATGATCGAGATAAACGAGTTGCATTTGAAATGACGCGAGCACTGTATAATGGAGAAAAAGTCCAGGCACTTCCAGTAGGCAATTATGCTGCTAGTGCACCAATAATCTTTGTTATTGCTGGTCTTATTGTTTTAATTTCCTTTGCATTTTATTATAATAGTAATCGAAGGTTTAGGGATGCAGTTAATCGGTGTTTATTTCGAACCTATAACTTTTTTGCCGATGTTAGAGATCAGCGGATTTTAACGTACCTTCATACTATTATTTTAGCGATGGTCATTTCAGTGACGTGGGCTATCATCTTATCGAGTGTTTTTACATATTTTCGTGAGAGCCTGTTCTTGGATAATATTCTGAGTCAATTTTTGGCTGATCCAGTCAAAGAATGGTTTATACGTCTTGTATGGAATCCGCCGGAGTTTATTCTTATCGTGTCGGTAATGATCTGTCTAAAATTATTTCTTTTATCGTTGCTGATACGACTATTAGCGATGATGGTCAAAACACATGTGTATTTTTACCATGCTTTCTCGATAACTACGTGGTCGATGTTGCCTTTTATTGTTTTTATTCCTTTATCTATGATTTTGTTTCGTTTGATGGAGAACGATTTTTATATTATACCCGTTTTTATTTTACTATCGATTGTTACATTGTGGGTATTGTTTCGGCTTCTGAAAGGGATATCCATCATCTATGATGTCTTTCCCATGAAAATTTACATCATCGGGTTATTGTTTTTATTTATTACTACGGCTGGTTTATTCAGCTATTATGATTATACCCAGTCCACGTCTACATACGTCAAATATATGATGCAGGCGATGAGGAGTTCTTCTAAAATATAAGCCATGTATTTATCGAAAATTGAAATTATCGGGTTTAAATCTTTTGCCCAGCATGTGAATCTAAAAT